>JAYTMW010000637.1:0-6865 GCA_043728105.1 Saprospiraceae bacterium
CATTAAATGGGCTGATTTACAAACCTTATTTAAACACTAAACTGTAGGTGACACGACTTTTTTGTAATTGGGGGTGACACGACTTAATTGTAATTGACACCCCTCAGTATTTTTACACTTAATTACTTCAAACTCAACATTTCAAAAAATGAAAAATCCAAAAAAGCTAAAAATAAAAAGTTTAAAACATTGGGCTTGGGCAGATAAAGATACTGTAATCCTCCATGCGTGTTTTCAATTATTGACTGATTTTGTTGAAAAAGAAAATATTGACATGCACCCCTATCAATGGACTCATAATGAAATTGTTAGGAAAAGAAGAGCAGAAATTGATGACTTATACAAATGGTGGAAATCTTACGTACATAAAGATAAGAAAGGAAAAATAGATTACCTCAAAGGCAGCGAGCAATATGAATCAGAAAATGAAATGCTGATGCGCTTAATAAAAATTCGACAGTATTTATGGGTATAACTCATTGACAATCAATTATTTATCAAACAAATACCCCCTCAGTCCCGAAGGCATTCGGGATTTCGAACAACTCAATATTCTAATTAAATTATGGCAAAAAAGAAAATTTTAATCGTCCCAGGAGACGGTATTGGGCAGGAAGTAACTGCCGTTGGCAAGAAGGTTTTAGACAAAATCGCCGCTAAGTTCGGACATGAGTTTGAATACGATGAAGCACTCATCGGACACGTCGCCATCGAGGCAACGGGCAATCCCCTACCCGATGAAACGCTTGCGAAAATGCGGGCTTCGGATGCTGTGCTTTTTGGTGCAGTCGGTCATCCAAAATATGACAATGACCCTTCGGCGAAGGTACGTCCCGAACAAGGGCTTTTAAAAATGCGTAAGGAATTAGGTCTCTATGCCAACCTCCGCCCCATCAAATTGTTCGATGAATTGCTCGACGCATCGAGCATTAAGCCCGAAATACTGAGGGGGTCAGATATTCTCTTTTTCAGGGAGCTGACAGGCGATATTTACTTCGGCGACAAAGGCAGAAATGAAGACCGCACCTACGCTTTTGACATTGCTGGCTATCACAAATATGAGGTTGAACGCATCACCCGCAAGGCATTTGAAGCGGCTCGTACCCGTCGCAGCAAACTCATGTCAGTTGATAAAGCGAATGTTTTGGAAAGCAGTCGTTTGTGGCGTGAAACCGTTTTGGAAGTGGCCAAAGACTATCCCGATGTGGAGTTAGAACATCAGTTTGTGGATGCCGCCGCCATGCTTTTAATCAAAGACCCTAAACGTTTCGACGTGGTGGTAACGGGCAATTTGTTCGGTGACATTTTGACGGACGAGGCTTCTCAAATTGCGGGTTCGATGGGTATGTTGGCTTCGGCTTCGGTGGGTGATAGTACGGGTGTGTATGAGCCTATACATGGTTCTGCACATGATATTACGGGCATGGGCGTGGCAAATCCGATTGCATCGGTGCTGTCGGCGGCTTTGTTATTGGATATTTCTTTTGGGATGAAAGAAGAATCTAATGCTATTATCAATGCCGTTGATGCGTTTTTGAAAGCAGGTTTTAGAACCCGTGATATTGCTACGGCAGAAACACCTAAGGATATGATTTTGGGTACAGACGCTGTTGGTGAGGAGATTTTGAAGCGGATATAATATCTATTTTTCTAAAATGAAAAAAAGCGCATAAACTATTGATTATCAATTGTTTATGCGCATTTTTTATAAATATTCATTTATCTTATTCTATGAAATAAACAATTAATACATCAAGAAAATGATACTAAAAGTCAATATAATTCTAATTTTCCTAATTTTTTTAAAATTTAACTTCATTTAAAGATAATTTAAAACGTAAATCGAAGCTAATCAAATGCTCATATTCAATTGGGTTTTCAGCATCAAACCGATAAAAAGTTGGGCGATATTTTAAGCCTATTTGAAATACATTGCCCACACGATAATAAGCATTGGTTTCTAATCCCCATACGTTATATGACTTTTCTGTGTAAGGAATATCTCTCGAAAAATCTCTCTCCCTGATATAGTTTTTTCCATAAGAAATACCATATCCAATAGTCCATTTTCTAATAAAATGATTGTTTGTCAGACTCATATAATTGGTCGCCAATACACTTTTTCTATAAAAATTCAAATCATCAGTCCAAGGGCTTGAATTAGGAATAACAACCATCGTAAAGGACAATGATTTTTTTGACTTATAACAATATTCTAAGCCAACTGATAGACCGCCTATTCCAAATTTAACATCTTTATCTTCTCGTTCATAAGCCATTCTTAAATTATTATACAAAGGAAATGATAGGTTTAAAAACACTGCCTTTTTAGCGTAATTCACTGATTCAAAAGTATTTACAGTATCACGTAAATTAACATATATTCTGTCAGAATAAGTAAATCGTTTAGGATTTTTCCAATCAACAATGAATGCTATGGGTGATGCCCAACCGAAATATAAATTCCAAAAAAAGGTAGGTGAATTTATTGAAGGAACAGCAACGTCTTTAGTTAAACTATCATCAAAAACAATAAGATTCAATGGTTTTTTACTACGAAGCACGCTAAGTTTCAATCTATTTCCACTCGTCAAAAACGTATCATTTTGATAAATAACGGAGGCAGGTTTGTTGGTAAAAATGCCCACTATTTTATGTTTATCATTAAAAAGAGTGGCACAAGAGCTAAATAGACAAGCCACAAAAAAAATTAGTAGAATGGTTTTCATTGTTTAAATTTTTTATGTTCAAGGAAGAATTATAAGTAATGATGAAGTATAAATGATGAACGATGTATATTTTAACTTATTGATATTCAAATACCTATGAAAAAATCAAACTCCATTTATTTTCCTTCAATTACTTAATTCTGTAAAAATAAACCTTTTTTCTCAAAATAAAAAACCCTCAATATTTCCCCAAAAAGGCGAAAATACTGAGGGGGTGAGTAGTGGATAGTTTGTAGTGGATAGTGTGAGATTTTTTCACTACTAACTATCAACTACTAACTATCTACTAACTATCAACAAATTAAGCGTTCTTGCTAATGCAATTCAAGTCTTCAAACGCCAAAGTCAAACGCTCAACAAAAGTTTTCTCTGCCGCTCGTGTCCATTTGCGTGGGTCATAAGCACTCTTGTTTGGCTTGTCGTCACCTTCGGGATTACCGATTTGACCTTGCAAATAATCATGCTTTGATGCTTCATATTTGCGTACACCATCCCAATATGCCCACTGCATGTCGGTATCAATATTCATTTTGATAGCACCGTATTCAATGGCTTCACGAATTTCTTCACGAGACGAACCACTGCCACCGTGGAACACAAAATTGACAGGTAAATCAGACGTTAGAGCGAATTGCTCCTTGATATATTGTTGAGAATTTTTCAAAATAATAGGCTGCAACTTCACATTACCCGGCTTGTAAACGCCGTGAACGTTACCAAAAGCGGCTGCAACGGTGAAATTAGGAGAAATAGCACTCAATTTTTCATAAGAATATGCCACTTCCGAAGGCTGCGTGTAAAGTTTTGCCGAATCAACATCTGAATTATCAACGCCGTCTTCTTCGCCGCCCGTCACACCCAATTCGATTTCGAGTGTCATGCCCATTTTAGCCATGCGGGCAAAATATTTCTCACAAATTTCAATATTTTCGTGCAAAGGCTCTTCTGAAAGGTCGAGCATGTGCGATGAAAACAAAGGCATTTTGCGCAATTTGAAAAAATCTTCACTCGCATCGAGTAAACCATCAATCCACGGCAATAATTTTTTTGCGCAATGGTCAGTATGCAAAATAACCGAAACACCGTAAGCCTTTGCAAGCGTGTGTACGTGCATCGCACCTGAAATGCTACCCAAAATGGAGGCCTTCTGACCATCGTTGCTCAAACCTTGACCTGCCATAAATGAGCCACCACCGTTTGAAAACTGAATAATCACGGGCGAATTGACCGCTTTAGCCGTCTCCATAACCGCATTAATGGTTGAGCTACTGACCACATTGACAGCGGGGAGCGCAAAATTATTTTGATTGGCGTAATCAAATAGGTCTTTTACTTCTTGACCATGCAAAACGCCTGAGCGAAATTTTGTTGCCATAATAGATTGGATTTATTGTTTTACTTTTTATGAAATTGCTTGATAATTATTGGTACATTAATGATGAAGTATAAATGAACAATGATGAATTTGTTGGCTTAAAACTGAAAATATCGCCAAAATACTGAGAGAGCCTTTTGAAACCACAAAATTAAAAACCTACAAGGTTCTACAAACTTGTAGGTCTATATGTTTTTTAAACAATGCCTTTTTCTGTCAACCACCGTTCAGCGTCTAAGGCTGCCATGCAACCCATGCCTGCCGCCGTAATCGCTTGACGATATACTTTATCTGCCGCATCGCCCGCCACAAAAACACCTTCAATATCCGTTTTTGAAGAGCCCGCATGATTGATGATGTAGCCGACTTCATCCATTTTTAGCGAACTTTTGAATAGGTCGGTATTTGGTTTATGACCAATAGCAACGAAGAAACCTTTTACGTCTAAGGTGCTGACTTCTCCTGTTTTATTGTTTTTGATGCGCACACCAGTCACTTCTTCTTCGCCCAATATTTCTTCGGTTTCGGTATTCCAATGCACAATTAAATTTGGTGTATTCATGACACGTTCTTGCATGATTTTTGAAGCCCGCATTTCGTCTCGGCGCACAATCAGATGCACGGTGTTACACAATTTGGCTAAATACGTTGATTCTTCTGCCGCCGTGTCGCCACCACCTACGATTGCTACATCTTGTTTGCGGAAGAAAAAACCATCACAAACCGCACATGCCGACACGCCTTTATTCATCAAACGATGTTCACTTTCTAAACCTAACCACTTGGCACTTGCGCCCGTAGAAATGATGACCGCATCAGCAGTAATTTTTTGCCCCCCCTCAGTAGTCAGCACTTTTGGATGTGCATTGAAGTCAACTTCTGTAATCAATTCATAACGCACATCTGTTCCGAAACGTTCTGCTTGTTTTTTCAAGTCTTCCATCATTTGAGGCCCATGCACACCATCGGCATATCCAGGGAAATTATCCACCTCGTTTGTAATCATCAATTGACCACCAGGCTCTTTACCTGTAAATAAAATTGGCTTCAAGCCCGCACGTGAGGCATATATTGCGGCTGTATAGCCCGCAGGTCCTGACCCAACTATCACACAATGTTGATGTTCCATATTTTAAATTAAAAATTTTAAAACCTGTCTGCCGACAGGCAGGTTAAGATTCAAGAATTAAATGCGTAAACCATTGATAATCAATATTTTAAGCAATTATTTATCTATTAATAGAACAAAAAAAAGCCTTAAAAGTTGATACAATAGAAAAAGCGCAGCAAAGTTAAAACTTTTCTGCGCCTTTTAGTAGCTTGACACGTATGTTTGTTTTCTCTTAATTTTTTACTTAGTTGAGGGAGTTTTCCACATATATTGTTCTTTGCCCTTGAAATTAAAAAAAAGGGGGGGGTAAAAGGGGGTACATTATGTTTTTGATGCTTATTAAAATCTGTTCGTTTGTTTACTTGTTTTGTCCGAAAACAGAAAATGTAATATTTAATTATAATTTTGGAAATATCTGTAGAGAGTTCATCAGTATGGAAGCGATGCAAAGATAATTTACCAATTTAATTATTTACAATTTATTAACACTTTTTTGCATTTTTGGCTTAAAATACCTTTAAAAGAGTAGAAATAATGATGAATTATGAGTGATAAATGATGAATTGCGTAAAATTCATCATTTATCATTATTCTAATTACTACTTCGACTATCCAATATCTTTTTTAAAATCTCAAAAATAATCTCGTCACCGTCTTCATTTTGTTGCACGATGATTTTTGCTTTTTCATAAAAAGGCGTTCTCTCTTCTACTTTATTTTTGATAAAATCCAATAAATCTGCGTCCGTTTTACCTCTTAAAAGTGGGCGATTTTCCGTTTCAGATTTTAAGCGATTGAGCAAAAGATTTGGGTCGGTTTTCAGATAAACGGTGATGCCGTGGGCGTTCATCCAATCCATATTGTCGTGAAAACAGGGTGCGCCACCGCCCGTTGAAATAATGACTTCATCCCATTTACTTAAACCCTTTAATCGTTCACTTTCAATTATTCTAAAATATGTTTCTCCTTGATTGTCAAATAGTTGCGCAATTGTTACCCCCTCAGTATTTTCGATAACTGAATCTACATCTACGAATAAAAAGCCTAATTTGGATGCCAATTGTTTGCCCAAATAGGTTTTGCCACTCCCCATAAAACCGATTAAAAATATTTTCATTTTGTAAGATGTTGTTAACCGCCGATGACGCTGATTTATATTTTTACACGGATTGAAGGATTATTTTGATTTAAGGATTTTAAAATCTTTTAATCTTTTTTATCCGTAAATCCGTGTAAAATTTCATTTTTTATATGCCTCAAATTTATGCTTCATTTTCAAAAAATATAATTCAAAATATTGGTATGATAATGCCGCAAATACGGTAGCAAAAATCGTTGCAAACAAAGGCAAAAGTATGTGATATGTGGATGATTTAAGGTCAATTTGCTGCGTTTCTAAGAGTTTGTTTGATACTCTAATCCCTATTTCATGGAACACATAAACGCCAAAAGAGATGCGACCAAGGTATTTTAAAGGCTTTGTTTCTAATAGAAAATAATCCAAAATGGAATGTTGAAAAATAGCAACCCAGATGATGCCCACGGCTGCAAACACGTTATATACGTGTTCCTCCTCTTGATAATAGACGTTGCCGAATAGATACATCGCTACTTTTCGGAGTATCAAAAATTGTAAAAAAAGAATAAAGC
>JAYTMW010000638.1:0-7923 GCA_043728105.1 Saprospiraceae bacterium
TATATTAGTGAAATTTTCATACTTATTTTTTAAAACACCTTTCAGTCTAAGCCTTCAAAACGCTTAATGATGATGAAGGGTGTTTTTTTATTTTGGCAAAACGCTTTTTTTTGATTGAAAAATTGGGCGTTTAATGTACCTACACAAAAAGTTATGGTTAATTTTCTTAATCTGAAATAAATTATCTTTTTTTGTAAAATTTTTCTAACTAAACTAAGAATGTACGTAACATGAAAATGAACAAACTACTGTTTTTCAGTACACTTATCTCGCTGCCCCTACTAACCAAAGCTCAAATCAAAGTATCGCCTGCCTTTCCTACTGTTGACGACAACATAACGGTCACTTATGATGCCGCTTCAAGTGCTGGAGACAATGGTTTGATTACGCCATCTGTCGTCACGCCTGTGTACGCTCACACGGGTGTCGTTACGCCCGCAAGCACATCCATGAGCGACTGGAAACACGTGAAGCATCCGTGGGCTACTAATTTTCCTGACAATACCCTTACGAGCATTGGGGGCAATAAACACACGCTTTCTTACAATATTAGAAGCTATTATGGCATAGCACTGGGTGAAACTGTTACCAAATTGGCTTATGTTTTCAGAAGTGCCGATGGTCTTCGCACGGGCAAAACAGCTGCGGGCGGCGATATTTTCTACGACGTTTGGGACGGCACAACCTTCCAAAGCAAAATTGTTTGCCCGCTCGAATCTGCGCTAACGGTCTCAATTGGAAGCTCCATTGCTTTTGAAGGCGCAACATCTATGAACGGCAATTTATCATTGCGGGTTGATGGTGCTTTGGTTCAAGGTAGCTCTGATATTAAGACAATGACGTATTCTATCGTGGCTACAACGCCGGGCTTGCATACGGTTGTATTTAACGCTAACGATGGTACGACCCCTTTTTCAAAATCGTTTACGTTTAACGTAACAGCCACTTCACCAACAGCGAATCCCCCTGCGGGCGTAAAAGTAGGGGCAAATGACAATGGTGATGGCTCTGTCACCTTTGTTTTGAAAGCGCCTAACAAGCCTTATGCTTATCTTTTGGGCGATTTTAATGGTTGGGGCTATTCCGACATTATGAATAGGAGTGCTGATGGCACTACTTTTTGGTTGACTAAAAGTGGATTTACGTCAAATCAAGATTTCAAGTATCAATACAATGTCAATGGTTTGAAAATAGCCGACCCCCTCAGTATTTTGATACTTGATCCGTCGGGGGACGGTTTTATCAACAGCACAACTTATCCCAATAAGCCGACCTATCCTTCGGGTCAATCGGGTTATGTTTCAGTATTCCGACCGAATAAAACGGCTTATCCGTGGACGACTTCAAATGTGATTCACGATAAAAAAGATTTGGTTATTTACGAACTTTTAGTGCGTGATTTTGGCCCCAATCATTCTTATCAAGATTTGATAGATAGAGTGACACATCTTAAAAATTTGGGTATCAATGCCGTCGAATTAATGCCTGTTAATGAGTTTGAAGGCAATGAAAGTTGGGGTTACAATCCAGATTTTCACATGGCTTTGGACAAATATTATGGCCCCGAAACTAAGCTAAAAGAGTTTATAAATCTGTGTCATCAAAACGGGATTTCAGTCATTTTAGATGTCGTTTTCAATCATGCTTTTGGCACATCGCCCTTGGTTCAAATGTATTTTTCGGGCAGCGAAACCACGCCCGAAAGCCCTTGGTTTAACCCGATTGCAAGACATCCGTTTAGTGTAGGACACGATTTTAAACATGGCTCAAATACGGAAGTTTACACCAATGAATACATGGATAGATGCTTGAAATATTGGCTTCAAGAGTTTAAAGTGGATGGCTTCCGCTTCGATTTATCCAAAGGTTTTACCCAAAATAATACATTGGGCAACGAATCAGCATGGTCTGTTTTTGATCAATCAAGGGTGGATAATTGGCAACGCATTTATGATTTGTTGCAAGGAACAACACCTGGCTCATACTGTATTTTGGAGCATTTAGGGAGTTATGTAGAAGAAACGGAATTGGCAAACAGAGGCATGATGCTTTGGAAAAAGATGAATACGCCTTATAAACAAGCAGCTTCGGGCTATTCCGACAATGCTTTGGGCGGTTCTTCTCCGCAAAGCCTCAATTGGACGGATGCGAAATTTGATAAAGCAATTGCCTTCATGGAAAGCCACGACGAAAAGCGTTTGGTGCATGAAATAAAGGCTTACGGGAATGCGGTATCGGGCTACAATACGAAGGACAATCATATTGCTTTGAAAAGAGTGGAATTGGCCTCGGCGTTCTTTTTTACGGTGCCCGGCCCTAAAATGATGTGGCAAGGTGCGGAGTTGGGTGATGAAGCAAATTCGGGCGTGGGTAATACTGCCAATAGTCCAATTTTGTGGTCAATCTTGAACGAACCCAATCATAATCGTCTTTACAAAGTGATGGCGAATATTATCAATCTGCGGACGCAATACCCCTCAGTATTTCAGACCAATAATCACAATCAAGCGGATTTAAATACGGGTTATTTGAAGCATTTTCACCTTAGCCCTTCTGGTGCTACTTTGCGAGCCGAAAGTATGGTTAATTTTTACGTCACCATCATCGGTAACTTCGACGTGGTGGCGCAAAACATCACACCTTATTTTCAAAGAACGGGTGCGTGGTACGACTATTTGAGTGGGCAAACCATCAATGTTGCCAACACAACCGACCAAATCTTTTTGCAGCCCGGCGAGTATCACATATACACGGGCATTCAGTTGCCTGTGCCACCTCAGGGCTACACACCATTCACAAACGCCAATCTTTTGCCCGTGGAATTAGTCTCCTTTGACGCAAAATTGATTCAGAACAACAACGCTCTTTTGACTTGGACGACGGCATCTGAAAAAAACAATAGCCATTTTGACATCCAAAGAAGTGAGGATGGGAAAGACTTCTCAAAAATAGGCGAAGTGAAAGGTAAAGGTGATTTTACGACCCAATCTAAGTATGATTTTACGGATAAAAACGTTGCTAATGGCACGCATTATTATCGCCTACGACAAGTAGATTTTGATGGAAAAAATGAGATGAGCCAAGTCGTTTCTGTATTCGTGAATAAGAACGTTAAAATCAAAATTTATCCGAACCCAACGAGTGATAAATTGTTTATTCAAACCGAAAATGTGGCTTATGGAAGTCAAAATACTGAGGGGTCTGTTTCTGTGATGGATCAATTGGGTAGAGTTGTTTTGAGCTATAAAACAGTGCCTACCGAAATCAATATCAGTGCCTTGCCTGCTGGTGTTTATTTCTTAAAGGTTGATAGTGAGCGCATTAGATTTGTGAAAAAATAATTATGTGTTTGTTTTAAAATATAAAAAAGGGTATGTCGATTAACGAACATACCCTTTTTTATTTCTAAAAAAAAAACTTTTAGGCGGCTTTGCTGATGGTAGTAGGTATATCTTTCAATATATTTTTAATTTCTGAAATATATTGTTTTGCATACTTGTGACCATCTTCTCCATGTTCATTTATTGACTCACGAAGCATATCCGTAATGTTTTCATCATCATCATCGTTCAGTAACCACTCTTTCAACTCACTTGGAGATAGGTTAAGCATGAAATCTTTAAGAAGTTGCATTTGGTCTTCTTGTGAAGCCAATGCTTTATGTTTTTCTAAAAATATTGAATATTTATCCATAATTATTTATTTCTTTTTGTAAATCGTCCAATTCCTTTGTTAGTAAATTGATATTATCCAGAAGCTCATCTCTTAACTCCAATAACCCTCTTCGTCCAAGTTGATTTAGAAAATCACTTTCATAAATGACAGAAAGATGTATTGCTTGCTTTTTAATTTCTAATTTTTGTTTTTTTTTGACTAAGTCTTTTCTTTAGTTCTTCTAACATATTTTTAGTTGGTTAAAGTTAGTTTTCTCTTTTCGCTAATGCAAATATAAACTTTCTTTTTTAATTCAAAATTTATTTTTCTATTCATCAAACGCCTCAATTTCTAAGTCATCCACCACCATTGTTTTATCATTGCCACCATTCCAAATGCTCACAATTATTTTATCAAAATCGTAGCGACTAACCTTCGCATCGAGCCATATTCGTTTGGTTTCGCCTTCGTTCAGGATGCGTTGTGGGCGGACAAAAAAGCCTTTAACGTCTTGGTCTCCTTTTTTCAAAACAATGATAAATTGGGTCATGCCCCACAAATTACCTTCTCTTTGCACACAGCGAAAAGTGGCGTTTGCTCTTATCCATTTTCTCTTTTCAGAGCCTAAAATACTGAGGGGTATCTCAATTTTTGGGGTGTATTGTTTTTCTTTATTTAAAACAAAAGACTTTTTACCATTTATAACCAATTGATTATCAAGGACTTGTAAAGATGTGTCGCTTTCAAAATCGTTTTTAAAAAGCACCTTAACCTGTTTTTTCTCTCCCGTAAAATCATATTTATTATCCAACAGTTTACGTGATTCTATCGGAATATCGAAACGCCCAATCGTTGCACGGAGGTAAGCGGGAGTCGTATATTCAGCGTCTAAATTGCCGCCACGATGCGCTTGATAAAGCAACCAACCATTGAGATAAAGACAGACTAACGAAGCCACTAAAACAACTGAAGACCACAATTTTGATGGACTAATTTTCTGAAAAAAAGCGGTCATTGGAAACGCTAATAATGGATATATTTGAATCATCTGACGCTGCCCCAAACCACCACCATAAACCCAAAATTTGTGGGCAAAAGACACGTAAATAAACAGAAGGGTAAATAAGAAAATAGACCAAAAGTAAGGTCGGTATTTTTTGTAAAGAAAAATAAAACCAATGAGTGAAAACAGCATAATGGGCGTATAAACCAACCACCCTTTTTGCGCCGAAATCATGCCGTCAACGATGTGCGTTTTGAGCCATTCCATTTTGCCTTCGGGGCCATAACTGTTGTAGAGAAAATGACCTGACACATATTTCCAATAAAACAATTGAATTGAACCAATGCAAATGATAGTGACGGCTGTTAAAATTATTTTTGGATATTGTTTTTTGAAAAATAAGAACCGATTTACTAAATCCGTTTTGTTAGAAATGTGCCAAAATAAAGGTATTAAAACAATGATTAATTCAGTTGGTCTTGAGAGGATTGCTAAACCAATCGTTAGACCAATTCCAAAGGCTCTAAATACTGAGGGGCCTTCGTAAAAACACATCGTTAGCCACAACATGATGGCATAAAGCATGAAAATATAACCATGCGCCATAGCATTGTTGATGGCTGAATATTCCGTAAAATTGGTCACCAGCGCAATGGCCAAAAGGGTATAACCCACCGCTTTGTCTTCAAAACCCGTTTTGAGCAACACTTTTCTCAAAAACCAAAGCCCAATAAGGGTCAAAAGCAAACTCCAAACGCCAATGGCAAATTGATAGGGCTTTGAAAACCCATCGGCTTCGTAGCCCAAAGGCGTTGCGAGGGCGTGCGCCACGAGGAATGCGGGCGCATACATGATGGCCATGCCTGAGGTATATTTCATCACCAAATTGCCATTTGTGGAGGGCAAAGCGGCATAAAAATCAGAGCCTTGATAGCCATACTTTTTATCCAAATCCGAATGAAAAGCGACCTTTTTGAGGTCTTTATAAATGAAAATAGCGGGTAAATAATAGTAATAGCCCGCCACATCCCAACTGATGGCGGCTTCTGTGCCACTCTTTTCCCATTTGGGATAAAAAGTAAAAGAAAGGATTATGAGCGTAGTGGCGGCAAACCAATAGGCGTATTTTGAAAATAGATTCATAATTTTTTTTAAAGTGCGTTGATTTAGTTCTACTTCTACTTCTACTTTGGCACTTTACACACACGGTTTTATGCTGCGTATAAAAGGCGTGCTTGTGGGTTGTTTCTTTTGGATTGATTAAATTTTTGAATGGGAAAATTGAAAATTTTTCCATTCAAAAATTTAATCAATCCGTTTAGTCTTTTTCAGTTTGAATAAAGTGCCAAAATAGAATCAGTAATGAGTGAAAAACAATTAGGCAATTTGTAAAAAATAATTTACGCAAAGAAACGAGTTAATTGCTAAATAACTTGCGTCAAGTTTTAAACGCTGTCCATTACCCACAAGTTTGAAACGTGAAGTAAATGTGTCTTTGCGAGGAGGTACGACAAAGCAATCTGTTAGTTTTTACAGGATGTCTTTTGCCAAACTTACTACAATTACATAATTTATTGACTATTTCTACTTATTTTAAAGAGAGAATCGCAAGTCAAATAACAGATTGCTTCGTCGTACCTCCTCGCAAAGACACGTTTGTTTTTATGTTTTAGATTTGTGGGTAATGGACAGCGTTTTAAACTTGACACAAGTTGTCGCTAATTTCAAATACATCGTGGGTAAATTATTTTTTACATTAGTAGTTAAATGAAAATAATCGTTTAAATGAAACTTCATAACTCATTGATCTTCAACTAATTCGATATTCCGTGTTTTTTATTCGATATTCACTTACTCGTTACTAATTTGTTTTTTATGAATTACTTAACAAAAAATTAATAGGACGAATGTCTCATTTTTTCTAAATTTACGATTGTTTTAAAACGTTTTTCTAAAAAATATTTATCAACTACCTTTGACAGTCGTAAAATACTGAGGGGGTGCATTTTCTCAATTAAATTTATTAAAGTTTAACATGAAAAAAATCTTTGTTAGTGCAATTTTTAGTCTTGTTTTTTTATCCATTGAAACTAAGGCTCAAACGGCAGTGTCAGCAACGGCTACGGCTACCGTAACAATCCCTGCGGCATTGGATACGATGCTCGTAAAACCCTATCTGGGGAAGTATAAATCCGACATGGGCAGCATCAAAGTTTGGATTGAAAATGGTCAATTTTTGGGCGAATTAGAAGGGCAGGGCAGCGGTGAATTGCGCTTAACTGAAAAGGCAGATGTCTTCACAATTGTTGGCATGGATGGCGATGTTACGTTTATCCGAAACGAGGAGAAAAAAGTGATAAAAGTGAAAATCAACGCACAAGGAGCAACCATTGAAGGTGAAAAAGTAGAGTGATTTTTTTGAAAATAAAACACAACCCTTTGTAAATCAATGCGTTACAAAGGGTTGTTGTTTTTAATGTAAAAAAGATTCTAAATCAGACCTGTCAATATTATGAAGTAGATTGAGTCGGTTAATTTCTTCTGAATAAGACAACTGGGCATGTAAAACCTTTTGTTCTTGGATATAAAATTGGACTTTTTCCACGGCAGATTCACTGACCGAATAAGCACAATAACCTTCTTCCCATTTGAATTTGTACCAACCTGATTTGAAATCATGCACGTGATACCATTGTTGTGAAACGCCTTGAATGAAGCGAACGACCTCATGCAGTGGCAGGAGCGGGTTCATTAAAAAGAGCAAATGCACATGATCTGAATCACCATTTACGGCGGCTACTTCACAACCTTGTTCAATCAATCTTTTTTCAATCTCTAAGTGTAAAAGTGATTCAAGCTCAAGGTCGATGATTCCTGTACCGTCTTCTGTTTTGAGGATGGTGTGAACCCATAATTTAAAAAATGTATTTCTCATAGGTTGCTGTTTTTCAATAAGTAATTGATAGATCGTAATTACTTAGCCTGTGAGACAATTCACTCGACATTGGTCGCTTCGCTCTCTCGTCGCCAGAAGGACTTTTATGGATGCACATCATTTTTTGCGCTTTGGCGCAAAAAATGATGTGCATCCGAAAAAGTCCCCTTGCGACGGGGAGCGAAGAGACCTATGTCGTCTCTAATACACGTCTGGTTAGGTAATTACCACTTAAACGGTTTTCTTATAAAAAATTTCAAGGTGCAGCGCACCGCAATATTTGTCATGCCTTTGGCTTGATGGCGCAAAATGCGCTCATAGCAAAATATAA
>JAYTMW010000639.1:0-2642 GCA_043728105.1 Saprospiraceae bacterium
CCATTACTGAGCGGTACGAAAATTGCTAAGTGACCGCTAATTTTATAATTATTTGATAATCAACGACTTGTGCGATAAAATTTTTAAAATAAAGTATCCAATCGGATGATATTTTGAACCCAGATTGGAATATTTCAGCAATAGATTCAATCCATTTACTGGGATTGATTCCAGAATATTGTTGCACATCAATTTTGGCGGTTAAAGAATCTTTTTTTTGTCCGTTTTGCGTGTTGCATGCGCTCATTTTTCTAATACAATCCTGTTTTAGTTTTATTTGCAATAAAGCGGTAATCAAAACAATCAAAAAATGAATTTGTGCGCCATTTTCAGAAGTCGAGAAAAGATGAATACCGTTCAAAGTCCGTTTGATGAACTTAAAAAAGAGCTCAATTTGCCACCGATAGGCATAAAGCATAATAATTTGTAAAGTATTTAAGTCGAAACGATTCGTACAAATGGTAAAATGCGAAGTAAGTACCGTGAAACGGACGATTCTGTATATTTTTTTATACGGGTCATTGACAAAAAAGACAATCTCATCCCTGATTTGATTAAAACAAAGTGGCATCAAAGCCTCGCCAGAGTCAATATCAAGAGATAAAATATTTTCAAAAATAAAATTTTCTTTGAGCCTAAAAATGAAATAGGCTCGACTATTATCAATGAAATTGGCTAAATCAAAGCTAAAATACCCTCTATCGGCAATATAAGTATGCGCAAATTCAACGATAGATTTTAAAAAACTACGTTCACAGGAATTACCCTTTGCAATGAGAAATTCGCTGGGCAGCAGGCTATTTAAACAAAAAGATAAGTGAAGCCGTATCGCTTTTTTATGTTTTTTGTAACTTGCCCACTCTACCGAGCAAAGTGTCGGAAAGAGACTGCCATCTACCAGTTTAAATAGCCCCAAGTTCTTTAAATCGGGTACTTGTTGAAAGTCTATTTGACTTAGTAGAAAAGTGTATAACTTATTGATATACAAGTAGTTAAATCGAGAAAACCCGTCTTTGAATGTACTAAACGCAACGGGTTTTAGCCCCAATTTTTCGACATTAGGGTTACTTGATAAATCAAGAACCAGTTTGCGAAATGACTCGATTTTTGTACTCGTCCCATATATCAGATTTTTGACAAAATCTGAATATGCGAAAGTACGTGAGCCGCTTTGGCTATCTACCTGTTCACTTTCTTGTTCAAGAAATTTGGATAGCGGTGAAAGTAATTGGAGAAATAAAATCTGCATCTGTTTAATTTTAGCAATGCAAACTTATGCTGTTTTTTATTCCCTCCCGCCGCTATCAATTTTTGTACCGCTCACTAATGCCTTTATTCATTAAATATCGAATAAATCTTACGGGTTTAAGGTGTGAAGTATCAGCAAATGCAAAACGTTTGTATTTTGTATCAACTTGATTATTACTATCAACAATATCATCTATGGCTTTATATAGTTTATTGTTAATGTCAAGATTATAGTACTTGTGGTCATGTCCACAACGAACTAATCTGTCTGTCGTCATAGAAAATGCCTTTATTGGATTATATGTTTTAAACGCACGAATTGCATAGTTAGAACAACTTGGGGTCATACCACATTCACTTCCTTTGACACCACTAATATATTGTTGATAAATATTGAGATAATCCACAAAAGCATCTCCTTTAGGCTTATTTTTATCTAATATTTGTGCTGTCAGAGATAAAGTAGTACAAACCGTTACTGTCAATATATTTATGTAGTTCATAGTCTTTTTAATTGTGTTATTAAACATTAGTACACTCGCATTGCACAAAAATCATATATTGTACAAAGCTAAAAAACATTGATAAAATAAAAAAATTAATTGACGACAATTTGATTTCAATTAAATTAAGCCTTCGTATTCAACATATTTCTACTTTCAAAAACAAAACACTACCCCCTCAGTATTTCGACTAATTTTTATACTTTTCATCCATAAGACCAATCTTTTCAATAGAAATATCCAACCAATTAACCTCCATACCGTAATATAATTTTGTATAAAAATGATAGCATCCGTTAGTCATCATTAAATGCGCATCAATCAAGATTGAGAAAGATGCACTATATTTGCAGTCGTTAACCAAGCCTTGTTTTAAATTTACAGAATAATATTTCTCACAAAAAAAATCAATTTATGCAACCATCTAAATCCATCATCACTGCAGTTTTAATCCTAACCCATGTCCTCCTTTTCAGTCAACAAACCGACTTAAAACCCCTCGTAAAAAAAGTCAACCATACCCAAACCGATTGGTTCTTAGAAATGCAATCCGAAAACCCTAATTGGTTCAAAGTCAATGCGTTGCAAAGAAATTATTTCCTAAATCACCCTCATGAGCGCAGCCAAGAACGCCGCCGTTGCGAGCGTTGGCTACAAGTAATGCGACCAATCTTAAATACTGAGGGGTACGTCGAAAAGCCGATTGTTTCGACAGAAGATTTTGCGCCCAAAAATATCCTCTCAACCCGTGGCAGTGGCAACGATATGACGGGCTCGTGGCGTATGATTGGCCCATTTCATCAACAAAAAAGTTGTAATGGCACGGGCAATGCACCCATGCCCGGCGGCTTTAGCGACCGTGTTTACATCAATCCGTACAACACCAATAAT
>JAYTMW010000640.1:0-10903 GCA_043728105.1 Saprospiraceae bacterium
GTATGAAAAGTAAGATTTTATAAGGATTACAATAAATATGAAATGAAATTATTGTTTTTTGTTTTATTCATTAAAGGTTACAGTTAGGTTTTAGCGAAGAATCGTTAAATGACGAATCTCAGTAAAGGTTGCCTCTTCGTTTGTTGACGAGTGCAACCTTTTTTTACAAAAGTCTTACTCATTCATAATTTTCTTTACATTTTAAAACAGAAAAGCATGAAAAAAGCACTCATTTTGTTCCTTTTTGGGGTTTATCAAGTTGCAACAACTGCACAGAATTTGCATCTTGATAAAACAGAATCTTCTCACAAGTCTTTTTATTCTCATACTCAAATTGACATCAATTATGTCAATTATCCAATCGTGAATCTCAACACGAATGGTTTAGGTTTAAATTTGGCAGTAGTTTTTAAGAATAGATGGGCAACTGGCTTGTCACTCGACATTACGGATTCAAGGACTTTTAGCGATGTAAGATTGCTGCCGCCCGATGCAAGTGTTTTTGAATATACCCAAATCAGTTGGATGAATGAAATTATTTTGCATCCAAACAGTAAAATAGATTTTTCTTTTCCCTTAAAAATAGGATTAGGACACGCTTCGTTTGTCAGTGGGAATGATTTTGTTTTTGCCCGCACTTTGTTTTCAAGCGAGAACACGATTATGGATTCTCGATTTTTAGTTGTAGAGCCAGGCATCAATGTGATGGTTCATTTGATTCGTAATTTTGACATCAATGTTGGTGGTAGTTACCGACTTATAAAGGAAACAGGCATGATTTCAAATGGTCTAAATTTTACGAATTATGCTGTCCATTTGGGCTTGCGTTTTAGGGTTGCAGCAAGACAATAGGCAGACAGGTTCTGTATTCCGTATTTTTTATTCGATATTCACCTAATTCTACTTTGGCACTCTACACATTGAGATATTTACTCACTGTTTTGCCTACGGCAAAAGGCGTGCTTTAAACAGATTTTTTCGGATTGATTGTATTTTCAGAAAGAAAAATTGAAAATTTTTCTTTCTGAAAATACAATCAATCCATTTTAGAGTGCCAAAGTAGAACTAAGTTACTATTTTCAAATGTTTTTCCAACAAAAGATAAACCTTCTCAGGCAAAGTTGAATCGTCAAATTTTAGCGTCAAATTTTTAGTTCCTTTTTTAAATTTCAGTTCGTATTCGAAGCCGTCAGGAGAGGGCATATCTCGCTTTTGATAGGAATTAGGGGTTTCAATAGATTTTGAAACCATATCTTCAAACATAGAACGATCTTCTTTTGAGAGGTCGTCTAAATTGATGTCAGCCTTCGCAGGAATGCCCATTAGTCCACCTTCTCTTTTAACTTTAATTTTCATTCCATTAAATTTTTATGGATAAAATAATTGATAATTGAATTGAGAATTAGAAAATTTTGAGGTATGCTTTATTTAACGATACCGACCGTTTTGAAAGCTTTTTCCAAAATTACCAAGCTTGTTTTTGGTATTTTATTTTCAGCTATCATCTTCGTTGCACTTACCGTTAATGCTTTATAAAAATTAGTAAACTTAGCCGTTGGGCGCAAACTCTTGAGTGTATCAAACCATAGCGTTGAAGCAGGAATGGTACCAATTTCCATCGAGACCAAGTAAAAAGCCTTATTTGGTATGCCGCTGTTGATGTGAACACCACCGTTATCAGAAGTACCTTTATATATTTTATCCATCGAATCTGGTTGTGCCATCATTACAATAGAGGTATCAGCAGGATTTTTCATAGAGCGAATTGCTTTGCCTTTAAAACTACCAATCATGCAAGTATCTCCGATGAGCCAATCAGCGGTTTTAGCATCTTGTTTCAAATGCCATTGTTTAACAGCTGTGCCAAAAACATCTGCATAATGCTCATTTAAAGCACCCGATTGACCTTTATAAACCAAGCCCGACACGTATTGTACCACGCCATGCGTAAGCTCATGCCCCGTTACGTCAATGGAGCGAGCAAATCCAGAAAAATTAACGCCGTCTCCGTCGCCAAAAGTCATTTGCTCGCCATCCCAAAAGGCATTGTTGTAACGGACTTGATAGTGGACATTGAAAATAAGGTCTAAGGCCTCACCATCAATTGAATCCCACGATAAAACTTCTTTAAAAAAAGACTTTACGATGCCACCATTATCGTAAGCGGCATTAACATCAATATCTGAGACAGGTTTGTCAGAATCTTTTCTAACCAATTTCAATTTTTTCTTTGCTTGATTTTGGCTATCATAAACCAACCTTTGACCGTTGTTTGAAGAAACACCCATCAAAGGTCTTTCAGATGCCATAAAAGAGGCTCTTTCCAAACGGAAATCTTCACTTTCTTTATTACTTTGATTGGTAGGCACATCATAGCCTTCTTTTTTGAGTTGCTTGAGTACGATGTCGGGAATGATATAACAGCAGGGGCAGGAGTGAGTATTTTTCATATTTTATGCTTTAGTAATGTTTGTTAAATAATGATAACCAAAGTTAACGTTTTATTATTTTGCGAAGGTTAAAAAAAAATCTAAAACACTTTGTTTTTTCAAACTTAAATTTTCATAAAAAAGTAAATCGGAAGTCAAAAATACTGAGGGGGTAAGGAAAATAAGCAATTTTAATTATACTGATGAAGGGTCCGGGATTTACGAAATCTTCAACATTTCGTAAATCTAAAAGACATTTATAATTTTCGTATTTTCACAAACCAAGCGAGAAAATGTATAGTTGAACTTAATTTAAATACTGAATTGGGCTTGATTAATGTATGATGCTTGATCAAAATGACTCAAATCAATAGTATTTTGTTCAGCTATTTTCCATTCTTCTATCATTGTAATACCTTCGAAAACACCATTACTTGTATGTTGCCATACTCTTGTACGATGCCCTATTTTAATTAAATTTATCAATTCAAACAATTTAGAATCAGGTTCATTTTTAAATTCCCACCACAGGATAATACATTTATCACTTTCCCTTGATTTGCCAAAAATTCGGTAATTATCAAGAGTCAATTCCCCATTTTGATCGAAGTAGCTTAATCCGAAGTTATGAAATTCTCTTTTGCCAGAAGGAAAATCATACTGATTTGTTTGCCGCCATTCTTTTCCATCCAAGTGCTGAAATATGGAGCTTTTATGACTCCACATAACTGTGCCGTCCGCCGCAATTCGGGTGTATGTGCCTTTCCAAACACCAGTGTGAAGCGGAAAAATTCTTAAATTCATGCTGTTAGCTTGATTAATTTTTATTAATTTTTATTAATATTTATAGTTAAATCAATTAACTAACCACAAATCTAAAAAGTAAGTTATTATAATTAAACAATTATTATTTTTTTTTAGAATTATTTCTGTTTCGTATAAAATTAAATCAATCCGAAAAGACATCTTTCAACCACGCCTTTTATGCGCAGCATAAAACAAGTGTGTGTAAAGTGCCAAAGTAGAACTAAAAGATTTTGCATAAAGTAAATTTGATGAAAGAGATTGTGACTTTTTAAAAATTCCACATCAAAAAAGTATTTCCAATGGAAATGATTTATTGAGTTCCATTAGAATTTAACTTTTCTTTAGTGTTATTTTTGTACCAAAATAAAAACCCTCACGTTAATATAACAAAACAGAAAAGAGAAATGAGATTAAAACAATTATTACCATTCGTATTTATTTTAACAAATTGTATTGTTTACGCCCAACCTGAGTTGCAACCAGCGGACAATCTGAAGCAATATCAAGAGAATTACAAATGGCGTATTGAGCAAACTACTTTAGCTGGGCAATATATCCCAAAGGATTTACCTGACGCTATCAATGAGTTGAATAAACTGACGGATGAATCAAGTCGTGTAAAATTTAAGTCTTTGACAGAGAGTGAGGCTGAACATAAATTGTATTTTAGTTTGGGAAGATGGGTAGCCACCAATTGGAGTTTTTACGAAGGGTCAAGGCTTTCGCATTATTTTAAAGAAGTCGGCATTACATTTCCAGAGGATCAAGCCATTGCTTTAATCATTGCATGGCATCGTACTTTGAATAAAAAAGACATAAATTTTAAGGAAATAAGGGATAGACTCGTCGAAAAACGCAAAAAAGAACAAGAGGAGCGCATAAGAAGCAAACAAACCATCATCAGAGAAGAAATAAAAAAAGCACCTAATACGCCAAATAACGGTGTTAAAAACTAACTAACAAATTAAAGTCTGTTAAAAATCTTATCCTTTTTGGTTGGAGAAAAGCGACCCCCTCAGTATTTCGAGTGAAATACTGAGGGGGTCGCTTTTTTCTTAAATCAAGAATATTATTGATGAAAACAATATGTGGAAAACTTTTTTAATAAAATGACGAAATAAAATTTGTATCCCTTGTTATCGTTTTTATATTTGCGCTTCAATTTTCAGAATTATTTGAAACTTTGAAGAGTTCGAGTAGTATAAGTTGTAATGTTTTGGCAATTATTATTTGGTTTATTCGGTGAAATTGACAGACTAAACAAAATAAAAAGTTGCGTGTAACCAGCATAAGGTATAAGCAAATCTCTATTTAGATTTTATCTAAATGAATTTTACATTGGTTTTTATCTTTGGTTTAACGAAGCGAGGTATTACTTTTGCATGACAATAGAGAGACACATGGTTTATTTGAAAATGTGTTGTGTTCTTAATAAATTATAAACTTTTATAAAATGAGGTCTAACGTATTGAAAAACAGGCTTTTATATTTTGTCTTATTTACATTCATGTCGTTGCGCATGGTAGCTGCTGGTGATGCGGGTGCTGGTAAAACATTATTTATCAACAATTGTGCGTCTTGTCATAATAAAAATATGAAAGACAAGTTGACGGGGCCACCGTTAGCAAAGGCGATGGAGAATTGGGGTGGTGATATGCCTCGTATTTACAAGTGGATTCGTAATTCTCAAAGTATGATTGCAAGTGGAGACCCACGTGCAGTAGCAATCTCGAAGGAATACAACGGTTCAATTATGACAGCTTTCACAGCCTTAACTGATCCAGATATTGATAATTTGTTCGCGTACATCGCCAAACAGGCGGCTGGTGATGGCCCTGGTGTTACTGTGAAGGGACAAGAGGTTGTTGTTGCAAAAGAAAGCAATACTTTATTATATGGTGTGTCGTTTGTGATTTTGGCGATGTTGGCTTTAGTTTTAGGTCGAATCATCAATAACTTAAATCGTACGGCGGCTGAAAAAGCTGGCGAAGATTATACTGGTAAAGGTATTATTGATACTTTGACAAGTAAAGGTGTTGTTGGTTTTTTAGTATTCGCTTTAGTTGTTTTAGGTGGTTACACAACTGTTAATAATGCCATTTCTTTGGGTCGGACTCAGAATTATGCACCTGACCAACCCATTAAGTTTTCTCACAAAACGCACTCTGGTTTAAATAAAATTGATTGTAATTATTGTCATGATGGTGCACGTCGTTCAAAGCAATCAGTTATTCCCGCTACAAATACCTGTATGAATTGTCACAAGGCAATTAAGGTAGGTTCTGAATATGGTACAGCTGAATTGACAAAAGTTTTCGTTTCAGCGGGTTGGAACCCAAATACGGATAAATACATAGATGCGGCTCAATATGAAAACATGAGCGAGACTGAGATTTCTGGTATTTATAAGAAGTGGATTGCTTCAAAATATCGTGAGACTAAAAAGGATACATCGCAGAACTTCACAAGAATGGAAGCGGATGAAAGCGTATTCGTGAATGCTCAATGGGATGATGTTGCTTCTTCTTTGAAAACAGAATATAAAGATAAAGTACAAGGGCCTATTCAATGGAAACGCCTACATAATTTGCCTGATCACGTTTATTTTAATCACGCACAGCACGTTGCGGTGGGTAAAGTAGAATGTCAAAAATGTCACGGACCAGTTGAGAAGATGGCAGTTGTGAAGCAATATGCACCTTTATCAATGGGTTGGTGTATCAATTGTCACCGTGAAACAGAAGTTAAGTTTGCGGACAATGATTATTACAAATCTTATGAGCGTTATCATGAAGAAATGAAAAAAGGAAAGCGTGATAAAGTAACAGTAGAAGACATAGGCGGATTGGAATGTCAGAAATGCCACTATTAATAATGATGAAATATGAATGATAAATGATAAATGATTAATTTACTTTCATAATGTCAAAAATACTGAGGGGGTAGATAAATTTTAAAATTTTAAATACCTCTTGATAAATCCTCTTTAAGAAAAATAGACTTATTTAGTTAAGCAAAATAATACATTAGATATGGAATTCGATAACCAAGCAATTTGGATTGGCGTTGAAGATTTAACGAATGATAAAAAGTTTGTTGAGCAAGCTCAACAGGAGTTTCCAACGAATATAAACGATGCTATCAAAGAAGAAAGCAGTTTTACGGCAAATCGTCGTGACTTCTTGAAGTATTTAGGTTTTGGCGTTGGTGCTGCAACAGTTGCGGCAAGTTGTGAAATTCCTTTGAAAAGAGCAATTCCTTACGTAGTTAAGCCAGATTCAATTGTTCCTGGCATAGCCAATTACTATGCTTCATCATTCGTGAATGGTAGTGATTATGTATCTATTTTGGTCAAAACACGTGAAGGTCGTCCCATTAAAGTTGAAGGCAATAGTCTTTCAAAAATAACGATGGGTGGCACAAGCGCACGTGCGCAAGCGTCAGTTTTAAGCCTTTATGATGCAAATCGTATTCAAACGCCAGGCAGTGTCAAAGATGGTGCAGTTACTAAAATGACTTGGAGTCAGTTAGACAATGCAGTTAAATCCAAATTGGGTGGCTCAATCATTATCGTTTCTCATACGATAATGAGTCCAATGACAAAAGCGGCTATTGCAGAGTTTACTAAAAAATATCCGAATACAAAAGTTGTTCAATACGATCCTGTTTCTTCGAATGGTATTTTAAATGCCAATCAACAAAACTTTGGTATCAGAGCCGTTCCAAATTATAAGTTTGATAAAGCAGATGTTATTGTAAGTTTTGACGCTGACTTTTTAGGTACATGGGTTTCTCCCGTTGAATTTGCGGCACAATATGCCACAAATCGTAAGATTGATACAAAAAATCCTAAAATGAGCCGTCACATACAGGTTGAAAGCCGTATGTCAATGACAGGTTCAAATGCTGATAATCGTATTTTAGTGAAGCCTTCGGAGCAAGGTGCAGCAATTGCAGCTTTGTATAATGCAGTTGCTTCGGCAACGGGTGGAGCAGGTATTGGTGGCGCAACAGTAAATCCACGAGCAGCAAAAAGTTTACAAAAAGTTGCGGCAGAATTAGTAGCTGCAAGAGGAAAATCTCTTGTGATTAGTGGTTCAAATAACGCAAATGAGCAAATATTAGTGAATGGCATCAACTCGATGCTTGGCAACTACAATAATACGATTGATTTCAGTGAGCATTACATGACAAAACAAGGCAATGATGCCGAAGTTCAATCTGTAATGAATGAAATTAATGGTTCAACGGCAGTTTTCATTTTAAATGCCAATCCTGTTTTTGAATTGCCCAATGGAAAAGCATTTGAAGCAGCGATAAAAAAAGCGGGTATTTCAGTTTCGTTTAACCAAACGGTTGATGAAACAACAAATGCTTGTCAATATTCTGCACCTTCCAATCATTTCCTTGAAAGTTGGGGTGATGTAAATCCAAAAAGAGGTCATTATAGTTTGGTTCAACCGACTATTGCGCCTTTGTTTGATACACGTCAAGCTGAATTTTCATTGTTGAATTGGGCAGGAGCAACACAACAAACAGGCGATGCTGCAACAGCAGTTGATACTTGTTACGCTTACATGCAAAGTGTTTGGCAAACCCAAATTTTCGCTTCTCAAAAAGAATACGCCACTTTTCAAGCATTTTGGGATGCTACATTGCACGATGGTATTTTTGAAAACTATCAAGTTGCAGCTACTGTAAACGTAAATGGTGTCAATGCAGCAGCGGCAGTTGGCGGTATTACGCAGCCCAAAGCGGATAAAGATATTGAGATTTCTTTCTACGAATCGGTCAATATGGCAAATGGACAACACGCCAATAATCCGTGGTTGCAAGAAATGCCCGACCCTGTAACTCGTACAGTTTGGGGTAATACATTGGCTCTTCCTTTAAAATATACAGGCAGCGATTTTGAGTCAGCTAATGGCTTGAAAGATGGTGACAAAGTGGATGTTAAGATTGGTAATTCTACATATTCGTGTGTTGTAATTCGTCAGTTTGGACAGATGGAAGGCACAGCCGCCATTGCATTAGGTTACGGTCGTAGCCAAGCGGGTTTGTGTAATGATGTAGGTACAAATGTTCAATCTGCAATTCCGATAGTAGGTGGGGCCCCTCAGTATTTTGCGACTGGCGCATCATTTGGTGCAAAAACAGGCAAAGATGATTGGCACGCTTGCGTACAACATCACCACACAATGGGTGTGAAAGCGAAAGGTGAAACGGAAATGGCTGATGAGAAAGTATTGGCTTTTCAAGGTTCATTGACTGAAAGAACCGTTATTCGCCAAACGAATTTCAAGGATTTGACAAAATTCGTCACCGAATTGAAAGAAGAAAGAGCGCATCACCAAAAATTGAATAGCTATACATTATATAGAGGTCACGAAGATATTTATCAAAGTGGCTTGCATTGGGCCATGCACGTTGACTTGAATGCTTGCACAGGTTGTGGCGCATGTACGGTTGCTTGTATGTCTGAAAATAATGTTCCTGTTGTAGGTAAGTTTGAAGTTCAACGTCATCACGAAATGTCATGGTTGCGTATTGACCGTTATTTTTATGGAGATGTTGAAAGTCCGAATACGGTTTATCAACCCATGATGTGTCAACATTGCGATAATGCACCTTGTGAAAACGTTTGTCCCGTAAATGCTACAAATCATAGCAGCGAAGGTTTAAATCAAATGACCTATAACAGATGTATTGGTACACGTTATTGTGCCAACAACTGTCCATATAAAGTGCGTCGTTTCAACTGGCAAGATTACACTACGGCGGATTTATTCCCAGCCAATGAGCGTACTTTAATGGGTTCTACATTGGGTTTCAGTACCGCAATGCCTTTTGGTGCTGATAACTTAACCCGTATGGTTTTGAATCCAGACGTAACGGTTCGTACACGTGGTGTGATTGAAAAATGTTCTTTCTGTGTTCAACGGATACAAGAAGGTAAATTGACAGCGAAACGTGAAACTCGTCAGATACGGGATGGAGACGTAAAAACAGCTTGTCAATCGTCATGTCCAACGGGTGCTATCACATTTGGTAACAAAAACGATGCAAACAGTCAAGTAAGCAAATTACGTAAATCTGATTTGAACTACATCGTATTAGAAGAAGTAAACGTTGCACCAAATGTAACATATACGGCTAAGGTTATCAACAAAGACGAAAAATTAGACGCATAAGCCTCAAAATACTGAGGGGGTAATAAAATATTTTAATTGAAAATAATTAATGCTTTATAAACGGTTGATTTTGAATGAATTAATCGTCAAAACGATAAAGTGAATGAGTGCTATAGTATCATCATTAAGAGAACCGTTGATTTTAGGTAGTAAAACCTATCATCAAATAACGGAAGACATTTGCCGCCCGACGGAGGCAACCCCTTCGAAAGAGTGGGTCATCGGATTCATTGCGGCTGTAACAGGCTTGGGCATCTACCTTTTCTGTGTCCTCTGGACAGTTTGGAATGGTATCGGCTCGTGGAACTTAAACAGAACTATTGGATGGGGTTGGGATATTACCAATTTTGTTTGGTGGGTAGGTATTGGACATGCTGGTACGTTGATTTCTGCAATTCTATTATTATTCCGCCAGGGATGGCGTACGGGTGTAAACCGTGCTGCAGAAGCAATGACCATTTTTGCGGTAATGTGTGCCGGCCAGTTTCCAATTTGGCATATGGGTAGGGTTTGGATGGCTTTCTTTGTATTACCTTATCCTAACAGCCGTGGCCCATTATGGGTAAATTTTAACTCTCCATTACTTTGGGATGTATTTGCCATCTCTACATATTTCACCGTTTCTTTATTATTCTGGTATTCTGGTTTGTTACCCGATTTAGCAACAGTAAGAGACAGGGCAAAAACAAAATTGCGTAAATTATTATATGGAGTTGCTTCATTTGGATGGACAGGAAGTACAAAACACTGGCAGCGTCATGAGAGTTTATCGTTGGTATTGGCAGGTTTAAGTACTCCGCTGGTATTATCGGTACACACCATTGTATCTTTTGACTTTGCAACGTCTATTGTACCGGGATGGCACACTACCATCTTTCCTCCCTACTTTGTGGCAGGCGCCATCTTTAGCGGATTTGCCATGGTGCAAACCCTGATGATTATTTTAAGAAAAGTTTTTGCGTTACAGGATTATATAACTATCGGCCATATTGAGGCCATGAATAAAGTAATTGTATTAACGGGTTCTATAGTTGGTATTGCCTATATCACCGAATTGTTTATTGCCTGGTACGGACAAAATCCTTACGAGTGGTACGCATTTAGCCAGAACAGGGTAAATATCTGGAGCCCGTATGGATGGAGTTATTGGTTGATGATGTTCTGTAATGTGGTATCTCCTCAGGTATTTTGGTTTAAAAAATTAAGAAGAAATATTGCATTCACTTTCTTCATGAGTATTATTGTAAATATTGGTATGTGGTACGAGCGTTTTGTAATTATCGTTACCTCTACCTACAGGGATTATTTGCCATCATCCTGGAGTACCTATTACAGTCCTACAACTTGGGAGATTGGATTCTATCTGGGTACATTCGGATTGTTCTTTACCTGTTTCTTCCTGTTTGCAAAATACTTCCCGGTAATTGCCGTGGCTGAGATCAAGGCGATATTGAAGACCAGTGGTGAAAATTATAA
>JAYTMW010000641.1:0-10343 GCA_043728105.1 Saprospiraceae bacterium
CTGCCAATTCTGAAAAATATTATTACCAAAGTCATTGTAAAAAATGAATTGTGATAGATTTTTCATGTACTTATAATACCCTTCTACGGATATATCCACCTGCAATTTTTTTAGTTGCTTCGTTAAACCAACAGATATTTGATTGGCTTTTTGGGGCAACAGATTAGAAGAAGAAGGCACCCAAATAAGTTTATCAAACCCTATTTCATTACTTAAAAGAGCGTGGCTGTATTGAACTGTTTGAGCAGCCGTGGTAGTGAACGTAAGCCAATTAGGAATAGTGAAACGCATGGCAAGGCGAGGTTCAAAATTCGAATATTTTTTATCGTCAGAATGAAAATAAGAAAACCTTGCACCTATATTTATGGAAACATTCGGATTGAAATTTATTTCGTCTTCAAGAAAAACGCCTGTTTCATACCCCCTCAGTATTGGATTGTTAATTTGGTTTTTGAAGTTAAAAATAGTTGAATCTAAAGCATAGCTTCTATTTTCGTAGTCACTTGTGTGCACTTGATAGTTGTGAATCGTGCTTTCTACGCCAAACCTAACGAAATTGCAACTATTAGGCGAATAATCAAATTTAAGAAAGGCAGCGTAATCATTCAAAAAATTACGACTTGTACCATTGATTTCATCATAAATTGGAATATCTCTACTTGTTTTGTCAAATTGTGATAATCTGAATTCGGTGGATTTTCCCCCGTTATAACTGTGATTAACACCCATATTCATCGAAAATGTCGGCTTCAAAACCTTGTAATATCGTGCGCTAATTGTTCGATTGGATATAGCGTTGCTAATATCAGAAAAAGTACGAACCAGTGCTTGTTTATTTACAAACCTAATGTAATCAAGTCCTTCGTAATAACTGATGTAGAGCTTATTATTGTCGTTAAATTCATGGGTAATTTTTGCATTTATGTCAAAAAAAGTGTAACCCGTATAGCTTTCAATTTTACTTTTGCGCACCGCAGCCGCACTGCTGCCAATTAGAAATTGAACCAAATCCAAATAAGTAGTACGTGCCGCAAACAAGTAAGATGTTTTACTGGTTTTTCCAATTGGGCCTTCTAATGTTAGTTTAGAATTGATTAATCCAACATCTACGTTTCCTTGAAACTTCTGTTTGTTACCCTCTCTAAACGTTACATCCATCACAGACGACAGGCGACCACCAAATCGCGCAGGGAAACCGCCTTTGTAAAAGTCCACTTTTTTTAAGGCATCAGGGTTGAAAATGCTGATAAAATTGAGCAAGTGACCCGTATTATAAACGTTTGCACCATCCAATACAAATTGATTTTGGTCTTGCCCGCCGCCCCGCACTAAGAGGCTTGACGTACCTTCTGCCCCATTCGCCACACCTGGCAATATCGAAAGGGCTTTTAGCAAATCTCGTTCTCCACCAATGGAAGGGATATTTTGAAGCCGCTCAAGTGGAATGTTGACTTTTCCAGGCTGTATGGTTTCGATGTTATTATCTCGATTGCCAATTATTGTTATCGTAGCAAGAGATAGTGAAGGCACTAAGAAAATGGTTGAAATTGTATCTTTGGGTATTGAAGTAAAGGTCAAATTTTGAGATTGGTATCCAATATAAGATATGCGTAAATTAGCTGTTGAAGCGGGCATAAAAAAGCGAAAGTAACCATATTCATTGGTCGAAGCCCCTGTTTGATTCATGGAATCAAAAAGCACGGCACCAATAAGCGGCTCGTGACTTTTTTCATCCAACACATAACCACTAATCACTTTTTGCCCTACTGTTTTGAAAGAGAAAAACAGCATAAATATAAAAAGAAAATGTGTCGTTTTTTTCGCAAAAAAAAAGTAATGTTCATACATATTTAAAATCAGTTTAATACATTTAAATCCACCCTTACCCCTCAGTATTATACCTTCGTCACTCTTTTTTTTCCGCTTTTTTGAAATCAAAAAGCATGTACATCAATGATAAAGTGTACCAATGATGTTGGAATAAATAGGTATCACCTAAAAGTTTTTGAGTTTGCGTTGTACCGACACTTTGGTTAAACTCTAAGGCAATACCCACCCTTTTGTACGTATAACTAAGCCCAGCCATATACGAAATATCCGAATCCTCGGCTTTTGCTTGCTCTGGTAAATTTGAAGCACTCACAAAACTTACTTTTTTGTTAAAGGCTACACCTATACTAACGGATAGACCTTCGATAGGTATATACGAAATGGAAGGCTTTAGATAAATATAGTTGTATTCAAATGAAAAATCTCTATTTGGTAAACTTCCTTTTTGCCCTTTGTTCAGATAGCCTATTTCACCTTCGATAGCGAAGTGTTTTAAAACATTTTGCCGATATGAAACGCCTGCCTGATAGCCTGTTTTAGGCAGGTAGTCTAATCCATGATAATTCTGTAAATCTGTAAAGAAATCTTCACCTTTATAAACAGTGTAATTTTTATTTATACCCACTTTTATTGAAATAGACTGACTCATGACAAGAGTGTACGTAAAAAATAATACTAAAATAGCAATGTTTCTTTTCATGTTGTTTGATTTTAAAAACAATTAGCCGTGATTCTCGATATAAACTCGACACAGTGAATCACGACTAATTATTTCAATAATTAATTACAAAATATTTGTATATCAACACTTGTATTTGTCATTTGATATCGATTTGGACTCATACTCACAAATTTTGGCCAATATTGTGATATCTGAGAATCAGGAATCGAACTAAAGTAGGCGTAAGTACCGTTATAATCTATCGAATTCCAACTATTTGCATAAGATAAATTGTCTCCATAAGCACCAAGTCCATTATAAGAAACGAGTTGATGATTTACCGAAAGCCTATTTTGAGTAGAGTAATTTTCAAAAGTACAATTATTTCCAAAAATATTACATTTCTTTTTAAAAGGTACACCGTAAGTATAGCTGGTATTATAAATATCATAAAAAGGTTCAGCGGTATTAGGATCTTCACCATTATAAAAGGCTGAAGTTCTAGCTATAGCCTCCATTTTACCCGCTCTATCGTTGAATGTCTGAGTTCTAAACTGAGAGATGCCACACGCCGCTCTCGTATTTAAATCCTCTTTTGTGACAAAGATTTTAACTTTTTTATCACTTTTTGTCTTGCTAACTACATTTTCCAGCTTAGTTTTATCACCATCAAGAGCAATTGCTTCCCCAAAATCCGTAAATTTATAGACGGCTTTCCCAACATATAGAAAACCTTTTCTATCGAGAATAGATGCTAAATAAGGATTGGCAATTTTGAAACTAATTATACCATCATCATCATAGTTAATAATATCATCATTTTGTTTTAAAAAAGCAAATTTTGAGTCTTTTTCCTCAAAAGTAGAGCTTTTGAGAAGTACATCGCTAAAACCGTTTAGCATGGAGGTAAAACCGATGTTTACACCGAAATTCCTCCTTTCGGAAATGTCATAATGACGCAGTTGTTCTAAAACATCAACTAAGGCATTAGGCGTACTAAAATGGAGTACACCGTTTTCAACCTTAAAATCACCTTTCACCTCACTGACACCACTCATTTTGAGGGTTTTTGTTTCAGATTCGGAGGAAATAGGATGAAAATTAGCTTCTTGCTTACAAGAAGACACCAGAACGGAAAGTATCAATAAAAAACTTCCAAGGTTTTTAAAATCAAACAACTTTTTCATAAGTCAATTCGTTTTAATTGTGATTTAATTTAAGTCATGGCTATCCATTGCATGTAGGTACCAAACTCAGCAATGCGGTAGCCTTTCTTATATATTGACAGCTTATCAATATCGATTTAAGTTTTTTTTTATTCTATGACTTTTATTAAGGAGTGATCTCTTAAAATTTTAACACTAAAAATTGTTGGAGCAACTTAACATCACTCCAACAATTAAAGAACTCATTTGGAATTAACAATGAAGATGTCTCAAAGGTCAATCATTCTCAACCCTTAATCAAGGACGTTTTACAGCGATTTATTAGCTTCAAATTTTGTTAAAAACCTGAAACTTCATCTTTAATAATTGTCCCTAAAATGATGTTCAAAATGTCAAGTGCTGTCATGCGGTTATGTGTTTGTAAAAAATTAAGAAATAGTTGTTTTAAAATCAAGTCGGTATATTATCTTCGTTTGATGACACAAAAATAGAGGCTCTTCAATGCCCTACCAAAGACAAAATAGCGCAAAATGTTAGGTCTAAAAAATAGAAAAATAATACAAAAAATTTGGTAAGTCGTTGATAATCAATATCTTTGGCAAGTGCGTAGTGCGTAGTGCGTAGTGCGTAGTGCGTAGTGCGTAGTGCGTAGTGCGTAAAAAAACAAATCTTTTGGAAAAATAAAAAACAAACAAATACTCTTTTCAACCCATTTATACACATCTGATGAACAACTTCCGACAAATCGTAACTCTTTTAGACGGCTATAAACTGCGCAACATTGACATACTTGGCAACGACGACAGCGCAAGTCGCTTCAACGAACTTTATCGTCTTTTAAAAGACGAAACCATCACGACAGACGAGCAAGCTGCCATTCATTTTTATGGAGAAAAGGCAACGCCTTCGGACATTAAGTACCGTGTTTTTAAAAGAGACTTTAAAGAAAGGCTTTTAAATACTTTGCTTTTTATTAATCCAAAACAAGAAAGCATATCCGAGTATGAAAGAGTCGTTTATCTATCTACTCGTGAATGGACGACAATTGAAATTCTATTCAAAAGAAATTTAAGCTACGCAGCCATACCGTTAGCCGAGCGATTATTAACGACTTGTATAAAATATGAGATAACCGACTTGACGGTCAAAATCTTGGAGAGATTGAAAGGTGTGTACGCTACATTAATAGGAGACAAAAAAAAGTATCAAGAATACAAGGAAAAATTTTGGCATTTTAAAGCCATTTTAGATGCTATCTATTTGGCGAGAGAAGCCTTTCACGAGCTTAGAATAGAATATGTCAACTCAACAGCATACAGATCCGAAAATGCTACTAAGGCAAAAAATTTGCTCTACAAATTAAAGCCTTATTTAGAAAAATATAACGATTGCCAATTGCACCATTTCGCTTTTTCGGTAGAAAATTTTATGTATCAAATCACAAATGACTATCAAAGCACCTTAGATGCCAGTGAAAAAGCCATTCAATTTATGAATCAAAAGCCTTTTGGCTTGAAAAATGTTATTTCTGTCTTCCAAAATCAAAAAATAATTGCCCTCCTTATGCTAAAACGCTACGACGAATGTAAGTTAGCCATAGATGAGGGTCTTACAATGCAGGAGTTTAGTAGTTTCAATTGGTTCGTCACAATGGAGCATAAAATGATGTTAGCCTTTCACACCGCCGCCTATACTGAGGGGTACGATACGTTTTTATCCGTCACAAACATCAAGCAATTCAAAAATTTAGAAGGGCATAACGTTGAAGTATGGTGGGTTTTCAAAGCCTATCTCCACATCTTATCGGCTTTGGGCAAAACGCCCATCGTGGATAAAAAAGACGTAAACGACAAGGGATATTACAAAATAGACAAAATATTCAATGATTTTGGCGTGTTCAATCACGATAAAAAAGGCATGAACCTCACCATTTTAATAGCCAAAGTTGTTCTCACAATTGTTGACAAAAACGAGAAAGAAAAGGACAAATTAGACGACCGCATTGAAGCACTCAAAAAATATTGGGTACGCAATATCGCCAAAAGTGACGCTGCGGGCTATCGTGCGAATCAATTTATAAAAATATTATCAGAAATTCCTAATTCGGGTTCTAATCAAATCATTCTTGAACGCCGTACCCGTGCACTCATAAAAGACATTATTAGTGTGCCTTACAACATTGCGGAAGCGGGCTATAAAGTAGAGGTTGTTCCTTATGATATTCTTTGGGGATATTTACTACCAACCTTTGGCACTAAACCAATTGTACGAAAAAAAGGTAATCCAAAAATCAGAACACTTGATTAAAGTTGATTCAAAACAACTTCCATCTCCTCAAAAGCAAAATCCACGTCCCCCCTTTCCGTCCGCCAATTCACAAACGCCGCCCTTATGGCAGGTTGCCCCAAATATACGGTAGGTGTCATGTAAACCTTGCCATTTTCGGTCAATTTATTTAAGAAAAGTGTGACCTCGGATGCAGGTTTTCCACACAGCGTAAAGCACACACAATTCAAGCGCACGGGCGCAAGTAGTTGAAAATCAATGGATTGCGTAATCAAATCGCCCAAGTGCTTTGCGTTATCCACATTTCTTTCCACAATGTCTTGATAACCGTCACGCCCATACGCCATGAGGGTCATCCACGCAGGTAAGGCACGCATACGACGGGAGTTTTCAGGCACAAAATTCAAGAAATTAAAGTCCGCTTTGGGGTCGCCGAGGTAAGCCGCATTGGCATTTTGGAACGTCTCACGCTGCAAATTCAGGTGCGTCTCTTTCACAAAAGCCACCGCACTATCGTAAGGCACATTGAGCCATTTGTGCAAATCTACGGCGATGCTATCGGCCTCGTGCCACCCCCTCAGTATTTCAGCATATTTTGGCGAACAAGCGGCAAAAGCACCAAAGGCAGCGTCAATGTGCCACCAAAAATCATACTTTTTCTTCAATTCAGAAATAGCCAACATATCATCAAAATCAACGGTGTTGACCGTGCCGCCGCTGGCAATCACGATGCACGGTTGGCCCCTCAGTATTTTTAGGTTTTCCTCTAAATCTGCAACATCCATAGCCTCTCGATTGTCGGGCAAAGTCTTTATTTTTATTAAATTTTTTCGACCCAAACCCAACATGGATAAATTTTTATACACGCACGAATGAGGCATGGCGGAGAGGATTTTCAAATCTTTCAAGCCAAAAAGCCCTTCTTCGGCTATATCCACACCCATTTTTTGACCATACCATTGTCTCGCCACCGCCAAACCCGTAAAATTACTCATGGTCGCACCCGTCACGAAGCCGCCCCAAAACGTATCGGGCAAACCCAAGAGGCCCCTCAGTATTTTCACCGTTTCGAACTCCACAACGGCTGAAACATCGCCCGCACGAGTGCTAATCTGACAGTTTTGGTCATAAAGGCTCGTCAACCAATCGCCAGCGAGGGCGGCGGGCGTTGTGCCGCCTGTTACGAATCCCCAATAGCGTGGGCCCGTTGTGGCAGCCATTAAGTCTGCAAATTTTTCTTTGAAAAGTTGCAAGGCCCCCTCAGTATTTAAGCCCTTTTGAGGCAACTCGTGGTCGATTAAGTGCGGTGGCAAAATAGCGGTGGGCAAGTCGTTTATTTGACTCAAATATGCGTTGGCTTCTTCCTTTATTTGTTCTAAAATAGAAGGGAAATTTTGTAAATCTTTTTCTAAATTATAATTCATAAGTGGTTGATTTTCAATGTGTTGAATCGTATTGTCTAATTTCTAAAACTAATAAAACGCATTACTCAGTAGTGCGTTTTATATGTTTTAAGAAATCCTCCAAGTCCAGCGGACTTGCACATTTATAGAAATAATGAATAAATGTGTGCTTTGAGTCCAGCGGACTCATACATTTTACTTACGCACTCATAAATGTGCGAGTCCGCTGGACTCGGAGAACGCTTCTTTTTATTTTTCTACAAATGTGCAAGTCCGCTGGACTTGAAATCACTCTAAAAATATATAAAACGTATTACCCCATATTTTTTAAAATCAAAATATTACAACTCAATTTCAAACAAACTAAAAGAGCCATTTTGGTAATGTTTGGGCAATCCGTCCACATTACCCAAAGTCGTGATACCCAAATAATTGAAACCACAACTGATGTAATATTGATTCAATTTATCGTTTCCGCTGCCCGTGTCCATTCTGATGAATTGCCTATCAAGTGATTTGGCATAATCAATGGCCCATGCCACAATGTGTTTCACTAAAGAAAGACCTCGATATTTCGGATTCGTGGCGATGCGGTGGATATAAATGGCGGGGTCTTTATCTTTTTCGCCCCAAATCTGAAAATCGTTGAAAGTGAGGACAAAGACGCACGCTATTTCGTTGTCAATCACTATTTTCCATTGCCTATGCTCGGCAATTTCGATTTCAACAAGTTGCCTATCAAAGCCTTGCCAATGTTTTGGGGCTAACTTTTTTTGATGATTTGTCGCTTCTTCGTATAACATGAAAAGCGTATCAATGTCGGTTTGTTCACTGTTGAGTATCGTCATAGTTTATATTTTTAGCTATGTAGCTTACGGATTTATCCGACCTGTGCGATTAAATCTTACAGTCCCATCGGGACGGCTCATATTGTAGCGGCGGATTTCAATCCGCCGAAAGAACATGGCGATTTTTTAATTGAGTCCCATCGGGACGGTACATTTAGTCTTTTATATGCGCCGTGCCTACGGCATTCAATTAGATTTTTAGGCAATTCTCGGCGGATTGAAATCCGCCGCTACAATATGACCCGTGCCTACGGCACTTTATAGGTTTAATCGCACAGGTCGGATAAATCTGTAAGCTACGTAAAAAATAACTTGACACAAAGATAAAAAGAATTAAATTTGCAATACAGATACAGATTTTAAAAAAATAACCAATACAGATGAACGATGTTTTTTTATACGAATCAGTAGCGAAGTCTTTGGAAGCCTCCATTACTGAGGGGGTGTTCAAAGTGGGCGATAGGCTGCCTTCCATTCGTCAAATTTGTCAAAAATATGCTGTCAATGCGTCAACAGCCGTGCGGGCATACATGGAATTGGAGCAACAAGATTTGGTTGAACCTCGTGAACGTTCAGGTTACTTTGTCAAACCTAAATCGTTGACTAAGAGCGTTTTACCCATTATCAATAAACAAGATTTAAAGGTTTATGAAGTAGATGTGGTTCAGATTTTGAAGAAACTCAATCAAGCAAAAATAGATACACACATCGTTTCGCTGACTTCCTCCGTTCCCGATGGTCACTTGATTCCGCAGAAGAAAATAGCTCGAATCATTCGACAAATCACGGCGCAAGAGTTGGAAAAATCTTTGATGTATGACTCCATGGCGGGACTGGTTGAGTTGCGTCAAGAGATTGCAAAATTTTATACCCAAGCCAACACGCCTGTATCGGTTGACGACATTATGATTACAAACGGCTGTTTGGAAGCGATAAATTTATGCCTCCGAGCCACCGTGCAACAAGGCGATACGATTGCCGTGACCCTGCCATGCTACTTCGGTATTTTGAGAGCCTTGCAAGCTTTTGGATTAAAAGTGATAGAAATACCTCGAAATACTGAGGGGTTCGATATTTTACAATTAGAAAAATTAATTGCAGAAAAAAATATAAGAGCAATACTTTGCCTTGCCAATTTCAACAATCCCGACGGTTTATCCATTTCAGATGAAAACAAAAAGGCTATGGCAATGTTATCAGCAAGGCTAAAAGTGCCAATCATTGAAGATGATATTTATTCGGATTTGCATTTTTCGGAAAGGAGGCCCCTCAGTATTAAGGGGTTTGACAAGGCGGGATGGGTGATGTTGTGTTCTTCTTTTTCAAAAATAATCGCCCCAGGGTTGCGAGTCGGTTGGGTCATGGGTGGTCGTTTTCACAACAAATTGGAGAACTTAAAATTTACGGGTAACTATTCCGTTCCAATCTTTAATCAATTGATTATCAAGTATTTAATGCACAACAATGGGTTGGAAAGACACTTAAAAATGATGCGCAAAACCCTTGTTAAACAGTATTACCAGTATCGAAATTGTATTGAAAAAAGTTTTCCCGAAGGCACACCTATGAGCAACCCACAAGGCGGATTTGTTTTATGGTTGGAGTTGCCCAAAACAATTGAGGTATTAAAATTGTATAATAAGGCTCTTGAAAGTGGTGTGGCTTTTTCTATTGGGCAACTCTATTCGCCGAGCAAGGCATACGCAAATTTCATTCGACTTAGTTTTAGTAAGGCTTGGAATTTAGAAACAGAAAACGCTGTAAAAAAATTAGGTCAATTGGTGAAAGAACTGATGTAATTAGGGCAATCATTCCGTTGGTTTGAGTGCGATGCGTTAAATCGAAGCGAGATGCCCTACCTCTTCGTTTTTCTTAAAAAAAAATATCTTGAATGGGAAAGTTTTTTCGGATGCTAAATCTTCAAAAGGGGGCCCTCAGTCATGCTTTCAGCTTGATGAAGCCAAAGGCATCATATTTTTAAGCATTTTAAGTTTATTGTCGGTTTTTACATCAAAATTATTCAATCTTTACCGTGCCTTTACCATCATACAGGTTATATTTGCTGATATACTTTTTTATTTTATGACTGATGACAACATAACCGACGAGGACATCCTCGAAATGCTCAAACCTGAAACGGATTTGGAGC
>JAYTMW010000642.1:0-2232 GCA_043728105.1 Saprospiraceae bacterium
GGCACGATGTAAGAAAAAGGCAAAGGAATCAACGAACTCCCTCCCGTATCAGGCTCACGTGTGAGGACATCCCAAAGCGATTCAACGTGTTCAGAAATGGATTTATTAGGGTCACTTTTGAAGTCTGCAAAATCTGCATTTGGCGCTTCAAAATGCTCATGAACGAAAGCTTTTAAATCAAAATTTTCCTTATCTTTTTCAACAGAATAGGCTGCAAGAATTTGACCTAAATCTTGCTTCGGAAAACAATCTGGGAAGGTCTTTCCATCCTCATATATCGTATTCATTTGGACGGATTCGAAGAGTTGCCCTAATTCGTGGATGTACATTTTATAGTTGTTATTTGTAAAAAATTAGATAATCGAAATGAAGTTTTTTTTATTTAACACATACGAGGCACATAGAACACATAGAATTATAAAGTATTGATTATTAAGGGTTTATATATAATACTATGTGTCCTATGTGCCTATCTGTTAAATAAAAAAACTCTATTTAACCTCACTTTCCTTTTGGATTTTATTGAAAAAAAACAAGCAAACGATCAAAATACTGAGGGGTACGATTGAAAAATAAAACGCTGATTGACCACCATAAGCTTCAAAAATATGACCCGTAATGATAGACCCCGTCGTGCCGCCCAAAGCGGAAAATACCACAATTAAACCCGACATGGTAGCGTGTTTATTGGTGGGTAAACTGCTCAAAATCAAGGAATTTATCGACGGATAAACAGGTGCAATGAACAAGCCAATTAAAGGAAATATGAAAGCAGCTAAAGGCGCAGATGCCCAACCTGTAATCGCTTGCGAATCCACATTTTGAGCCAACGGAAGAGCCACTAAAACCAATACAACTGCCGCTATCAAACAAGTTGTAAGCACCAAATACCAATGATATTTTCGTAAAACAATGCCCGCTAAAAAACGTCCAATGGCTGTAGAACCAGCTAAAATACTCGCCATTTGAATGCTTAAAGCGGTAGGTAAATGCAGCACTTTATTGTTGAAAGTAGGTAGCCAACTCATGATGCTTTGCTCGATTAAAACATATAAAAAAGCGCTTGCAATGAAGACCATAACAATGGGTAAAACAGCCAATTTAAACATGTCTGCAAAATCTTCTACTAAAGGCTTCGATGTTTCCATTTTTACCGACGATTCATCAAGCGGCGAAATTAACAACAATAAAAATGCAATCACTGAAATACCCGCCAACATATAATAAACCTTCAACCAAGCCGTAGATTGTGGATTGCCATTTTCCACATAAGCACTAAAAATAAAATAGCCCGTCAAAATGCCCACCATGAAAAAAGATTCAATGAAATTCATAAAACTTGCGTGGTCTTTTTTGTTATCCGTGACGATGCCAATAGTGGCATAAACAGACACTTTTATCAAGGCAAAACTTGCGCCCACGGCTGCGAATAACAGCTTTGTCATCCCAAAACTTGGAAAAGTAGCCATCAAAAGACAAGCGACTGTGACAAAAGCAATGGCAATCAGCATAGAATTTTTATAGCCAATTCTAACAATATAAGATGCCACTAAAAATGATACACCCGCAATCGTCAAGTCTTTAAAAGCTTCAAGAATGCTTGCGGAGGATTCAGAAATGCCATAATTGCCTTGTACTTGCAAGATAACAGTACCCACACTGTTCAAAAGGATAGCAAAAACGAAGTAATTGAGAAAGAGAGAGAGTTTAATTTGCCAGTTTGCCATGAATTGGTATTCGTTTAATTGTGAAGAATAGAGGTGAAGCGTATTGAGTTTTGAGACGTACAAGACCTTGGTAATAAATATTTCAGATAAAAATAAAGTAGTATTTTTTAATCAGCTTCTCAAAAATTTTCAAAAATATAAGAGGTCAAATCTATTTCTTTTTTTGTTTAAACCACCATAAAAAAATGACCCCCTCAGTATTTTGACTCAAAACAGACAAAATACTGAGGGGGTCATTTTTTCACTGAATCCGACTCCGCATCAACATAATTCTATCGTAACTTTCCTTCACCCGTTGCGGTGTAATTTTACCTTCTTTTACCATTTTTTTAATCGCAAAAAATACCTTTGCCCCCACGAAAGAATCGTAAGGATCAACATTTGTTTCCTTCTTGGTTTTCTCATCAAAAACCGCTTTTATGGGTGCCATATTGTTGGAAAAAATTAAAATATCGACACCTGCATTGATGGCTAATTCAATGGATTTTTCAAAGGAGAAGTTCTT
>JAYTMW010000643.1:0-2491 GCA_043728105.1 Saprospiraceae bacterium
AAGGAAAACATGTTTTTGTCCACTCTTTATCGTAGCCATGCAAAATAAATTGGAAGGAATCGCTAAAAATCCGTGAGGAATCATCGTTCATAAATTCGATTAAAACATCATCATCCAAAGCTTTTAAGGCAACAATATTGTTTTTGAAAAATTGAGAATCTGGCACATAATTTATCAACACTCTTTTGAGCGTGACGGGTGATTGTGTGTGTGCGTAAGAAAGTTGTAGAGTGAATAAAAAATACAGACCCAATTTGGTTAAAATAGCTTTCATGGTTTAACAAGAGTATAATGTTGTTTGCAAACGAATCTCAATAATATTTGGCGGGCGTTTAGATTTCAAGCAATAAAGTTAAACAAAAAAGAGTGATAGTGTCATTATTTTGTGTGAAAATATGAAGGGTTAACAAATAATTATTTAAATTATAATTAAATTTATCCATAAAAAGTAAGGAGTAAACAAAGCGTTTAAGCCTTGTTTACTCCCTTATTTTTTATGAAAACATACGACCAAAAATGGATCATTCACTCGTCACAACCACTTTATCATGTTCGATTGAGACCTTCAAACTACCCCTACCATTGAGCCATTGCAACAACGCTTCTCCGAGAAAATCTTTACGCCAATCATTGGCATCAGAAGCAAATAGTGCTTCTCCGGGTTGAAGGTAAGCCAAATCGGATTTATTCATCACCAACTGAGGCGCAACGCCACTTTCCATACATTTAAATTTGACCAAAATGTGCAGCAATTCAATCGCTACTTCTCTCTTAGGGTCTTCTTTTTTTGAAGGCGGCAGTCGTTTCAAGATGTCAAATTCTTCGGGCGTTACTTTGTTTTCGTACAACTCTCTAAACATTTTCCAATGTTGCTCCACCAATCGGTCAGGAATGATGCGGCTGTCTAACAAGGCTTGCTTACCGTTGTCAATCGCCTTTATGATAGGTGAAATAAACTTGGCGGGCAAAATCATTTCTTTAGAGTAATTCATGCGTTGGGCTTCCGAACGTCGCCATTCATAAAGTCTTAATAAAAAAATTTGTTTTTGAGTCCTCATACTTTGCATCATCGTGTTCATCAGAGCCTCTTTGTATGGGTCACGCTTATAATACTGAGGGGTCTCCCAAATTTTCATTTCAGAAATCACCCACTCAAAACGACCAACGTGTCTGAGTTGGCGACATTGCGAATCGTATATTTCTTTCAAATGCGTCACGTCGCTCAAGGCATATTCCACTTGCTTGGTTTTCAACGGGCGGGCTTCCCAATCCGTGGCAGCATATCCTTTGTCAATTGTTTGGCTCAATTCTTTTTCAACCAATTTGGCATAAGAAATCGGATAACCCATGCCGATGAAACCCGCAGCCACTTGAGTATCGAACAAATTTTGAGGAATAATTTGCCAATTTTGATTCAATAAGCGATAATCATTCTCTCCAGCGTGGGTGATTTTCAAAATCAACGGACTTTCAATCAAATCAAGAAAAGGCTTTAAATCCGTCACTCGAATGGGGTCAATCAAATAATATCCATCAACCGTAGCCACTTGAATCAAACAAAGGAGTGTTTCGTAACGCCTTTCACCGATAAACTCGGTATCAACAGCCATCCATTCCACTGATTTAATGCTTTCACAAAAAGAAATCAAAGAAGCATCATTGTCAATAATTGTGTATGCTAAACTTGGTAATGTTGTATTTGAAACTGTCATGTATTTATGATAACGCTTTATGAATTCAGCATTTTTTATATAAAAAAAATAACCTTAATTTCAGATTTGGAAAGAAAGAATGTAAAAGTACAAAATATCAGTAGTTTAGAAAAATAATAATTCGATAATAGTGATTAATTCCACTTTGTCAACTTAGTCCGACAGTATTTAAAATTAAATTAAACCGAAATAAAGGTAAAAGTGAATGCAAAAGCAACAATTGAACGTTACATGAAAGTTACGCATTAATAGCGTTTTTTTAAACATAAAATTTACCTTTGTTGCATTACTAAAAAAGAGAAAAAAGAAAAAAGATTGAAAATAATAGATAAATATTTGATAAAAGCCTTCTTTCCTCCCTTTATTGTCGCTTTTGGGATTGCTTTATTCGTGTTAGTGATGCAATTTCTATGGGTTTATATTGACGAAATAATGGGAAAAGGGTTAAATCTATTGGACATTTCGGAGTTGATTTTTTATCTTTCAATGACGATGGTGCCGATGGCTTTGCCGATTGGCGTGCTGATTTCGTCGGTGATGGTGATGGGCAATTTGGCTGAGCGATATGAACTTTCGAGTTTCAAATCCGCTGGTGTTGGACTGGTTCGGGTGATGTTTCCGTTGGTTTTTGCCGTTGGTTCTGTCACGCTTTTTTCCATTTTTGTTTCTGAAAAAGTAATTCCTTGGGCCAACCTAAAATTTTACTCTCGTTTCTACGATATTCGCAAATCCAAACCCACTTTGACGTTTCAAGAAGGCATCTTCAACGATGAATTTGA
>JAYTMW010000644.1:0-3237 GCA_043728105.1 Saprospiraceae bacterium
TTTTGAGGATAATATCGGGAATCTTTAACGATAAAGATAGCCGATATAACTGGAAAAGAATAAGCCCAAAATGTGCTTTTATTGTTTCTTCGTTCCTTAATAATAAAGATGGTAAAACTTTTCATTACACTCAAAAAAATGTTTATAAGAATTGTCCAAATCAGAACAAGTAGCTCAAATATCAAAAAATGATTTCGCATTTCACATCCATACATGCTCAAATGTTCGTTGAGCCATGTAAACGGTTGTTTTTAAAGGGTAAGTGGTAAAAAGTCGCTTATGAATATAAACAACTTGTCTAATCTTATTTATCCGTCAAAATCCACCATTCATCATTTCAAACCAACCATTCAACACATTGAGGCTCAGCGTGTGGCTCATATCGTAATATATTTGTGATGAAAATAAAAGCAATGAGTATCAAAAAAGTATTTAGGGATGAAGTAAAAAATAATCTACCCATCTTAATAATTCTATTTCCTTTACCCTGCGTTGAATTTCTTTTAAATAATCCATTATTTCTCAAAAAATTCGTCTTGATTAAAGAAAATATAATCATCAATATGGGTAGATTATTTTTTACTTTATCCCTTAAGTAATTGATAATCAATGATTTATATCTTGAAAATCTTAGAAATCATACATCCTGTCCATAAAAAATAAAAGCCTTTCGTGTGAAAACGAAAGGCTTTTTTCGTGAGGGAGGCCCCTCAGTATTTGGGGCTAATTTTAGATAATGTTCTGTTTCGCTACTTATTTGGATGATACCACTACCAATTCTTCACTTTTTTTATCAAAATAAGAAAAGTAATCAACGCCATTTTTTTGAAACCTTGTCAAACAGCACGTTTTGGATTCCAATTGTGCAATCTTCTCATATTCCAATTCGAGATTGCTTACTTTTTTAGTATTCAGATGATTCAAACCAATGCCACCTAAGTAACTATTTACGTAAGTGTGTTCAATATCGCAATCATATTTTAATTGAGAATAGGATGTTTTTGTAGAAACGGCTCCTGTACCATAATCCGTGCGTGTACTTTGTCTTGTAACACTGCTGATGTATTCTGCCCCAAATGACACCCGCAAACAGCTATCTATTTTTGTCACTTCAAATACGCCAAAAATGGTAGGACTGAATCCGAAAAAGCCTCCTTTTCCAATAAAACTATCCCAATATTTGTCCATTGTGAGCTCTTTTTCTGTATGATTAAAAGGATTGGGTAAACCAGCTCGATAACTCACACTTCTTTTTAAGGGCTTAGAGTTTGCGATGGCAATGTCTTTACGAATGTCAAAACTTATGTTTTTGAGTTCCTCGCCCGTTGAATTATTTCTAATCGAAAGGGCATATTTTTTATCATTGATAACTGACATAAACAATTTATCCTCAAAGAGATACGTCATGGATTGGGTCTTGTCTTTTTCTTTGAAAAAACCTTCTTTGGGATAGGCAAATTTAGAAATGCGGGCTTTTTGACTTTCAAGATTGAGGGTAATTGTTTGAAAAATTTTGTCATCACTGTCTTGACGGTCAAATAAAAAAAGAGCCAAGCTATCCTGTAAATGAATATCAGCAAACTTGTTGAAAGCTATTTCTTTGACCTTCCCGTTGTCCTTTGTCTGCTTAATTACAGGCATTTTAACGAGCTTTTTTTCAATTTTTGCTGATTTATCTACATTATAAAGCCACAATTGATTGTCTTCTTTGTGCGGCACCAGCACATATAAACGGTTGTTATAGACCCCCGTCTTGATGATGGTTCTGTCTTTTTCAAAAACCGTAATTTGCATTTTCGATTCATCAAAAGCAATGTCGGGCATCTGTTTGAAAGACCAATCTTTTTTAGAAATTTTTATATGCGCAACGACTTCTGTTCTCTCGTAATAGAGATTGATAGCGTCTTCACCTTCGATAACATTGAATAAATCGGTGCTGAAATTTTGGAGTTTGTTACGGCTTTGACCCATTATTTTAACGATGTCGGGCTGCGTAACGTATTCTTTGTGCGCTATTTTAGTCCATTTTTCATCAAATACAGCTAAAAAAATAGTCGTATTTTTACCAATTATTGCTTTAGGGCGAATGAAAATCAGAGCCGTTTTGCCTTCTTTCGTATTCACAACAATTGGCGGGAAGGTGCGTCTATCCAATTCGTCAATTTTAAATCGTTTAGAAGACACGGCAGTATTTTGACTCCATAAAAAGGAATTCAGCACTAAGAAGATAGTGCAAAGTAGAAGTTTGTTCATAGTTATGTTATTATTTTTTTTAGTATAAAGAAATTTAAAAAGTAAATATAGAGGTAATTCAAATCATAAGCAATTAATTTGGGTACAAATAATAAAGTTGCAGCGCACCGTAATATTTGTAATAAAATTTGTCATAATTCATGTCCCATAGGTGCAGCGCACTGCAACTTTTAACTTGTTTAGGTGCGCTGCACCCATGGATTTCTCTAAGAATCAAATTAGTTCTACTTTGCCGCTTCTCATAAGAAAACCGTTCAAGATTTTATGACTCGTTAGATAATTCAGAAAAATAAAAACTATTCATAAAAACCTTCTGCGTGGCTCATCACTTCCCAAGTGTGGTCATAAAGCAATTGCGCCGTGGCGATGAAAATATAAGGCGGACGTGCGCCCCATTCTTCGGGAGCAATGAGCGAGACCGTATGTGAGCCATCCTTTTTTTCGTATAAATGATAAATATGACCCATCACAGGGCGAAAATTGAGCGTGGCTTGATAGATAATTTCTGAAATTTCTTTGCGCCGTTGCAAACTTTTCGCTTGAGCTACGAGCGTTTCCATTTGCTCTTTGAGTTGCCCCATTTGGCGGTCGGTTTGCTCATACATCGCCGTCATGGCGTTGCCTTTTATGCGCCCTTTGTCTTCTGGGCGAATGATAGCACCACCTGCCGTGTGGGCATAGGGCAGTAATCCAGGATTTTCTGCAATTTTTGTTTTATCAATCGGATTGATGAAAACCGACTCTTTGGGAAGTTCTGCTTCCTCCGTTTTTTTCTTTTTTGCCATAAATTTCTTAAAAAATACTTCTCTATTTTATACGTAAAAAGTTGATTATCAGCACTTTATTCTTTATTCATTTTCTAATAAAATTCACTTTGAAAATATTGCATTTTATTAGAAAAGGAGACCCCTCAGTATTTTGATTCTTTTTAGGCAGGAAAGTGGTTTACTAAACCGCCTCGCTCTTCTAAACTACAAAATTACA
>JAYTMW010000645.1:0-2092 GCA_043728105.1 Saprospiraceae bacterium
TGTTCGAGTATCAAACGACAATTGTAATCTTGCGACAACATTTCACAAAACGTTGTTTTACCTGCACCTATATTGCCCTCTATGGCTATAAAATTGTATGGAAAAGGATTCAAAATTGAATGTACTTTGTAGTGGCAGACTTACCCGCCGAATGTTTATATTTTTTTTAATTCGGTAATTCATTTTGAGTCGGCAGATAAATCAGCCGATACATTAATCCAGCATTAGCACATCCAAAGGATCGTTGCAACTAAAATAAAGTTCTTCAATCGGCAGCTTCAAAATAGGGTGTTCGATGTCGCCCGCAATTTCCATTAAGGGAATCAAAACGAAATTACGTTCGTGCAGATGTGGATGCGGAATAATCAAATCTTTCTCTTTTATGACCTTATCATTGTAGAGCAAAATGTCAATATCAATCGTCCTTTCAGCCCATTTTTCGGTGCGCACACGACCCATATCTTTCTCAATGATAATAATTTTTGACATCACCTGATGCGGCGAAAGTTGGGTGTCCACTTCTAAGGCTTGATTGATAAAATCAGACTGTTCGGTTTTTCCCCAAGCCTGTGTTTCGTAGAGATGCGAAGCCTTTTTTATTTTACCAATGTGCTGTTCAATCAAACCATTGGCTTGACGAAGATTGTCTTCACGGTCGCCCAAATTTGAGCCCGTGTGGAGATATACGGTATTTAATTTCATTGCCATTGGGCAAAAGTAAGATTTGAGTGGAGAGAAATGGTGAATGAGGTTATTTTTTTTATAAAATACTGAGGGGTATCACCCTACCAAGCTACCTTTGCCCCATGAAATCACCTAATTCTCGCATCGAAGTCCTCAAAACCATTCCTCCAGACGGCAAAGAAGATCGTTTGCCTGAGGCTCACGACTTGCGATTGAGCCTTACTCGTTTCGCTTTTCAAACTCTTGGACAAGTTTTTTCAACCAAAATGTCGGAATTGGCGTATCGCATTTTCGCCACACCTCGTTGGCGGGCGCAACATTTACGAGAAGATGCCATCATTCAATCCGCTAAAAAATGGGACTTTGTTTTCAGAGATTTCAAGGTAAAAGTGTATGAATGGGGTAATCCAGATGATCGAATTGTGCTTTTGGCGCACGGTTGGGAATCACGAGGCACGGCTCTGCGGATGTATGTAAAGCCCCTTTTGGCGCAAGGTTTTAGAGTGGTTGCTTTCGATTCTTTGGGTCACGGTGACTCGGAAGGCAAGAGGAATAATCTTTCAACGAATGCCAAATTGATGGCGGATATTGTACATCATTACGGCGGCATTTATGGTTGCATTGGTCACTCATTTGGTTGTTCGAGCCTTGTTTATATGTTGCAACACGTTGATAATCAATTGGTTGTGGAACGTGTGGTCTTTTTAGCCGTGCCACATGGCATCAAGAAAATTGTGGATGATTACTTTGTTTTTTTGAAAGTGCCAAAGCGGGTGCAACACGTTTTTTATAAAACCATAGAAAATATTAACAGCCGACCGATTGACGAATTGGATGTGGCTACGGCTCACGCTTCCGTAAAAGTGGGTAAGTTGCTTCTGATTCACGACCGATTTGATGATGTTACTTCTTTAGATGCGGCGGAACGGGTTGTTGAGCGTTGGGGCAATTCGCACCTTATTATTACTGAGGGGTATGGTCATTTTCGGTTGGCCAAAAATCCGGATGTGATTGGGCGAATTGTTGAGTTTATAGCGCAATTGTAGCGGCTGATTTATCTATCGCATTAAGCATTATCGTCGGCAAATAAATTCGCCCTGTGTGATTAAAAAATAAAATATGAATGGATGACCTTTCGCCAAATTTTAAAAGATATGTTTGAACATGCAGGGAGCAAATTACCTCTTCGTTTTTCTTAAAAAAAAATTATCTAATATGGAAAAGCATGTTCCCGATGTTAGAGTTTACAAAAAGGCCCCCTCAGTATTTTCTTCTTTTTCAACAAAAAAACCGTTGTGTATTTTACGACACAACGGTTTTTTATTTTATTTATAAACACTTAAAAATCAAATAGTTACGTCTAAAAACGAGGGCAAGAAGTTTTGACTCTCCGTTTTTCAGCACCCGT
>JAYTMW010000646.1:0-13020 GCA_043728105.1 Saprospiraceae bacterium
AGCACATTTTGGGCTTATTCTTTTCCAGTTATATCGGCTATCTTTATCGTTAAAGATTCCCGATATTATCCTCAAAAGATACCCAATCTAACAGAAAAATAATTAAGTCATGCCTTTGGCGTGATGGAGCAAAATGCACCACCGAAAATGCGCTTTTATTATTTCTTCGTTCCTAAGGAGATTCATTGTATAAAAATCTGTATAATTCCTCTTTTATAAACTAAATGATTTTAACAAAAGTACATAAAACCCTTAGTCATCTAAAAATTGGTCTCATCGTGATGCTAATACTGAGGGGGGGTGTCCTAAACGCTCAAAGTGATATAGTCAAAACGCTGATTTCTGAAGCCGAAAAAGCCATGAATAATGACCAAGAAACATTGAGCATAGAAAAGGCAAATATCGCTTTTGAACGAGCCAATACTGAGGAGTCTGCCATTGGCATCGGGGAAGCCCTTTTTACATTGGGGCGCATTCATAGAGCTTTCGATAAACCCTCCAAAGCGGATGAATATTTTACAAAAGCGAGTCATACTTTTGAGAAAATAAGTCAACACAATCGTCATGCCCAAAGCCTTGCCGAACTTGGTCGGGTGAAACAAGGACAGCGCAACATGGCGGACGCTATTGAACTTTACACCCAATCGCTCAATATTTACAATCAAAAATTATCGCCCGAAGAAGCCTTCAAACTACGCAATTTGAAAGCCTTGATTTTGGAGCGCATGGCAGCTATTTTATCCAATCAAAAACAATATGACCAAGCTGAAACGTATGCTTTAGAGGCTTACAATTTATGTGAAAAAGTAGGAGATAAGGGTCGTTGGGAAATCACAAGCACCACCACGGGTAATGTTTATTTTTGGAAGAAAAACAATGAAAAGGCGGCTTTTTACTATCAAAAAGCCTACGAATTGGCAAAAGACATTGGACGAAACACGGGCAGAACACTCAATAATTTAGGCATAATTGCCTCCCGTTCTAAGCAATTTGACAAGGCAATTGGCTATTATTCGGATGCCATTGAGCAATATAAAAAATCGTCAGCTAATGAAATGATTGCTCAAACCAAAATCAACATTGCCGACATTTACAATGAAAAAGGCGACTTCGCAAACGCCATATCGTATGCCCAACAAGGCACAGAACATATCCTAAAAAACAAAACCATAACAGGTCTGACGGAAGGTTACGAAGCACTTATCACGGCGTATATTCGGTTGGGAGATTTGCCAAAAGCCTTAGACAATCAACGAAAATTTACGACCTTGAAAGATAGTTTGTTTAATAGCAGTAAGCAAAAAGAATTGTTGGAACTACAAACAAAATTTGCCACGGAGAAAAAAGACAAAGAAATCCAACTCCTCAATCAAGACAAATTAGTAGTAGATTTGAAACTAAAACAACAAAATCTTGACCTCATAAATCAAAAATTATTGACCGAAAAAAATGCTAAAACGGTGGATTTGTTGCGCCAATCAAAACTGTTGCAAGAAGCTGATTTGGCTCGAACTACTTCTGAATTGAGGATCGAAAAACAGATTGGCGAAAACCGCAATACCCAACTTTCGCTTTATCAAACCGAGTTAAAATTAAAGCAACAACAAGCCGAAGTACAGGAAAAAAACAATGAAATACTGAGGGGCCTCCTTTTAGCACTCGTCATGGCGGGGCTTTTGCTTTGGCAGTTCCTCCGTTATCGTGGCCGAGTCGAGTATGAGCGTGAAGCTATTGAAAAACTCCGTGCGGATGAAGTCCATTTGCGGCAATTGCAAGAGACAGAACTTCATGCTTTGCGTTCTCAAATGAACCCACATTTTATATTCAATTGCTTGAATGCGGTTAAAAGTTTGGTCTTAAAAAATGAAAATGAAGCAGCTTCACAATATATTACCAAATTTTCCAAATTAGTGCGCATGGTTTTAGAAAATAGTCGTAGCGAATGGACAAGTTTAGAGCAAGAATTAAATATATTGACCCTTTATCTTGACATCGAACAAACCCGTTTCAATAACAGTTTTCAATATTGGATAAACATCGAAGGGGACGTGGATACTGAGGGGGTCAAAATTCCACCAATGCTCATTCAGCCCTACGTTGAAAATGCCATTTGGCATGGTTTAATGCACAAAGAAAGCGGTGGAAATGTTACTATTTCAATTGCTCAAAAAAACGATAACTTATTGGAAATCAATGTTTTAGATGATGGCGTAGGTCGACAAAAAGCCATGGCGATTAAAAGCAAAACGGCAACTAAAAATAAGTCATTAGGTATAGAAATTTCAAACGACCGATTGAAAATTATCAATCAAATTTATAAGGTAAATGCCATTGTTACCATTCAAGATTTGGTAGATGTAGAAGGCGAACCATGCGGTACGAATGTGTGCTTGCGGTTGATTTTGCATTAGGAAAGTGAAATAAATAAGAGCGGCTTTTTCTTTTTTAACACATAGGCACATAGGACACATAGTTTGTTTTTAAAAGATTGATTTAAAGCACTTTACACATAAAAACTATGTGTCCTATGTGCCTATGTGTTAATTAGAAAAATGTACTTTTATTTATTTTGCGTTCCTTAGGAATGAAACAATATTTTTTTAAAAAAATAAAACACACTTTTAGTTTTTCTCAATCAGAAATCAAGCAGACCTAAAATTGATGATTTGTAAAAAGATTACCTTCTTTTTTTACGTTTTTTTTGCCTTCATACTGAGGGATGGATTCGTCGTTGCCCAAACGCCTCAACAGATTGCCAATTTGCATTTACACCTTAATTATAGCATCAATCACATTCTGCCCGACCCGAAGGGGTTTCTTTGGTTGGCTACCTCAAGTGGTTTGATACGCTACGATGGCTCAACCGTTGAAACCTATACACACGACCCGACTAACCCAAGGTCGTTGCCTATGAATAACCTTATTTTTTTGATTCGAGATGACAAAACAGGCTTTATTTGGATTGCCACCGCCAATGCAGGTTTGGTTTGTTTTGACCCCAAAGCACCTAAAAACAAGGCTTTTACGACCTATCGCTCTTTGCCCAATGATCCCAATACGGTGGGCAGCAATGCAACGGATGTTTTAGAAATTGACGAAAATAGGCATCTTTGGATAGGCGGCGACGATGCCAAATTGACGGAACTTGACCTCGAAACACTCAAATTTACGAGACATACTGAGGGGGTAGATGCCACAATCTATGGGTTGTGTTATGGCGGTGATGGGAAATTATTCATCGGCACCCGTTCAAAAGCCTTGATTTTGTACGATACCCGATTACATAAAACCATAAAAAAATGGGATTTTAAAGATTTATTGCCCAAAAATTTTGATAGCGTAAACTCACTCAATATGGTGGGTGATATACTTTTGGATAAAAACAAAGAGACTTTATGGTGTCTTTTTGGCCCCGTTGGTTTGGTTCGCTTGGATTTGAAAACGGATAAGGCCCAAACTTTCCCGCTCGGTTTTTCGGAGTTTAATGTAGCCAAAGAAAACAATGTTTTGAGTTTAAATCAAGACAATGAAGGCAAATTTTGGCTCGGTCATACGCTTGAGGGCTTAGTTCTTTTTAACCCAAAAACACAGCAATTAGAACGCCGTTTATCAGATGAAAGCGAAATAGCGAAAAGTAAATCACCATTTAGGCTAAATAAAATTTATACGGATAAAAAAACAAATATGACGTGGATTGGCACGTCAAAAGGTCTATTTTCATACAGCCCTGTCAAAAATATTTATACCCAATTAACACCTTTTTTTATTCCGAATAAAATTATTCAAATCAGAGAAAATCTGTTGGATAAAACTCGTTCCGTTTGGATTTTGACCGACAAAAATCTCTTAAAAATGGATGGTCGCTCTCGCAAAGAAATTGCTCGTTTTTCTTTTAGCCCTGAAATACAAATCAATCAATGGTCGAGTTTAGACATGGAGCAAAGCGGCGTGTATGTACGCTCCGTCACCCGTATTTCAAGGGTGGACGAGGTGGCAAAAAAGTTGGTTACATTGCCTATAAAATACGATATTACAGGTTTATCGGACGATACCTTGCCCAATGGCGAGCCTGTTCGATGGATTTCGACCTTTAACGCAGGGCTTTTTCTTTTAAGGCAAAATGGTGCGGTTGAGAATTTGCCGCAATTACCAACTAAAGTGCTTTTGTCCATTTATCGAACAAAAGAAGGTACAATTTGGATTTGTACCGACAATTTTGGGCTTTTCCGTTTGAAAGATAAAGGAAAAATGAGCTTTGATCATTTTTTAAGCAACCCACAAATACCCAATTCGTTGCCCGACAACATCACTATTTCTTTTCATACGGATGCGCAAAATCGTCTTTGGCTCGGCACAGCCAGCAATGGTTTAGTTTGGGTTGAAAAACCTGATGCCCAACAACCCATTTTTCATCAATATTCGTTGACTAAGACAGAAAACCCTTTCATTTCAAGCATTTATGAAGACGCTGACGGTAATATTTGGGCAGATAATTTGAAAGGGAAACCATATATTTTTAACCCCAGAACCCACGAAAGTCATTTACTAACGGGCGATGGTAGCGACATTTTACCCAACCGATTAGCCGATAAAACCATCGTCGGGCAAGGCAAAAATGGTATTTGGCTCGCAAATACTGAGGGGGTCACATTTATAGATAAAACCAACGAAAGCGTTTTTCCAAAGCGGGCTTTGCCCATTTATTTTACGGGTTTAAATATTTTTAACACCGATGAAACGGAACGGATAGTAAATGATTCGATGGTGCAATTATCGTATCGGGAAAACTTTTTTTCTCTCAAATTTTCTGCCTTAAATTTTGAAGGTAATTCCAATTATCGTTATAAATTGGAAGGTATTGATGACGATTGGGTAAACGTTGGCAGCCGCAACATGGCATATTACACCAATATTCAACCCGGTAAATATACCTTTCGGGTGCGTGCAAACGTAGGTATTGAATCGGAGGATGACACGGAAACAAGGCTCGAAATCGTCATTTTACCCCCTTTTTGGCAAACTTGGTGGTTTCGATTTTTGGCTTTAAGTGTCGTGGGAGGAGGGTTATATTGGCTGATTCAAAACCGCCTTAGGAACATAAAATACGACGCTACTTTGAGGCAAAAAGAAGCGGAAATCAAACAACGAGAGGCAGAATTTAAAGGAAAAATAGCGGAGGTAGAAATGACAGCGTTACGCTCGCAAATGAATCCGCATTTTGTTTTTAATTGTCTGAATGCGGTGAAGAGTTTGGTATTACAAAATAAAAACGATGAAGCCGCCACCTATATCACCAAGTTTTCAAGGCTTGTTCGTTTGGTTTTGGAAAATAGCCGAAGTGAATGGATTAAGCTCGAACAAGAATTGGAAATGTTGACGCTATACCTCGATATTGAAAAAATGCGCTTCAACGATGGTTTTAACTACTGGATAAACATCGAAGGAGCCGTGGATACTGAGGGGGTCAAGATTCCGCCGATGCTCATTCAGCCCTACGTCGAAAACGCCATTTGGCATGGCTTGATGCACAAAGAAGGTGATGGTAATGTCACTATTTCAATCGCTCAAAATGATGATAACTTATTGGAAATCAATGTTTTAGATGATGGTGTTGGGCGTGAAAAAGCAAAAATCTTGAAAAGTAAAACGGCAACAAAAAACAAGTCTTTGGGTATGGAAATTACCAACGATCGCTTGAATATTATCAATCATTTATACGGCGTAAATGCCGAAGTTGACATACAAGATTTGAAAGATAAAGAAGGTATAGCCTGTGGCACAAATGTTCGTTTGTGCTTCAAAATAAAAGCATAGTTATTGGTGATTGGGTGATTAGTTATACTCATCTGAAATTGGTTTTGGTATTTTCTATTTCTTGTCTCAATTGCCTTCATCTTCAGATGGAGGATTGGAATGATTAATTTTTTCTGTTCTTTTTCCCCCATCTGAAGATGGAGGCAATTGAGACCTTAAATAATCCCAAAACCACTTTCGCTTTGGTATATTAACCCAATAACTAATCACCAATCTCTAATAACCAATAACCAATAACTAATCACCAATAACTATAATAACCATGCTAAATACAGACAGAAATACCCTAAAAGCAATAATCATTGACGATGAGAATCACTGCGTTGATATCATCGAAGTGATACTAAAAAAGCACTGCCCTAATGTGCAAATAGTGGCTCGTGCGAGCAACGGATTGCAAGGCATCAAAGCCATTTTACAACACGACCCCGACATCGTTTTTTTGGATATAGAGATGCCCAAAATGGATGGTTTTCAGATGTTGGAAGCCTTAGAAAAAATTGATTTTACGCTCGTTTTCACGACGGCTTATGACCAATTTGCGGTAAGAGCTTTCAAATTTAGTGCCTTCGATTATCTCCTTAAACCGATTGATGAAACAGAATTAATTGCCACCATTCACAAGGCTGAACTACGCAACACACCCCAAAAAGAACACCTCGATTTGCTAAAAGAACATTACCACAACGATACAAAAAACACTACTCGCCGCATCGCACTATCACACTCAAAAGGCTACCAACTCGTTGATAGTCAAGCGATTATGTATTGTGAAGCCGATGGAAACTATGCCAAAGTCTTTCTTGAAAATGGCTCAAAAGTATCCGTCATTAAGTCGCTGACTTACTTAGAAGAAATATTAGAAGACCTTTCGCCCGACGAGTTTTTCCGCATCCATCGGCAGTATTTGGTCAATCTTCGTTTCGTCAAAAACTACTTAAATACTGAGGGGGGCCAAATCGAAATGTTGAACGATAGCCTACTCCCCGTTTCGAGAAATAGAAAAGATGATTTTATGAAAAGGTACTTAAAAATTTAACCGTTAAAATATAGAACAGCAATACCATATTTTAGGATTAATGCCTCACTATAAATTTGTTGATTTTGGGTCTTTAATACTGTTTTTGCTAAGGCAAGTTAATATCCATAAAAAAGCGATTAGGCAGTAAAGCGTGGTACTCATGAGAAAAAAATTAATGGGTTAAAAATGAAATATTTGCAAAATTAACAATATTATTTTCAAAAAATACCCCTAAAAGTAGGGGGATAATTGAAAAAATACCCCAAAAATATTAAAATTGCACCAAACCCAAACCTGACCCAAGAGGCAAAGACATATAACCATCCTCCAAAAGGAAACCACTTTTAACGACATCCTCTGCCAAATCCAAACTGCCGTCAAGGTCAATATATTTTGTATTTTTGCAAGCAAAAGCAATGTGTAAAGCGGCAGTAACCCCTACAATACTTTCATCATTACAGCCCCAAAACAAGTCTATATTGGCAAATTTTGTAAGGTTCGCAATTTCCGCAGCCCCCGCAATGCCGCCACATTTCATCAGTTTGATGTTGAAAATACCAAACGTTTTATCCGCTGCCAATTGAAACGCAGCTTTGCCATCGTGAAGACTTTCATCAGCCGCAAGTTTTTGGCGCAAGTCAGAGGGCAGATTTTGGATAGCCCCCTCAGTACCCACGAGCGTAGGTTGTTCAACAAGTTCAATATTGAGTTTATTCGTTTGTTTAAAAAAGGCATGAACTTGCTCAATCGAATAGCCTTGATTGGCATCCACTCGGAGTTGAAAATCGTTGCCAAAACGCTCACGGAGTTTCACCAATCGTTCAATATCTTCTTCAAAATTATCCCCTATTTTTACTTTTAAAGCCTTGAAACGCTTGTCAAAATACTCTTGGGCTTCCTCCAAAGTGTCTGCCACGCCTTTTATGCCAATGGTTACCGACGTTGGCATCCGCTTTATTTTTTGATTGTAAAACTTCACGATAGGCACGTCAAGATACTGCCCAAAGGCATCATACAAGGCAATATCCATGGCGGCAATTGTCCCCGGCTTGTGCGGGAAAGCTCGTTTTACGTCACTGATAATGCTAAAAATATCACCAATATTGCGCCCCACAAATTTTTGAATAGCATCCGTTTGTAGGTTTAAAAAAGACTCGTCCACGTCTTCATCCACGACCTCTTTTGCAGGGTTAGCCGCACCAATGCCAACTATACCGTTTGATAATGTTATCTCCACGAAGACACTTTCCATGTCAGCAATGGTTCTGAAAGCAATCGTGTATGGGCGTGTGAGCGTGAGGTTTTTCTTATAAACTTTGATGGATTTGATGGTCATCTTTTAAATTTTAAATTAAAAATTAAGAAAGAAAAATATTACTTTGGGAATCTAAATAAAAGTTTGCGAAGGCAAGATAATAAGATTTATTTTTCAAAATGCACCCCCTCAGTATTTTGCGCTTGGAAAAGCAAAATATACTCATCTGAAATTGGTTTTGGAATTTTCTATTTCTTGTCTCAATTGCCTTCATCTTCAGATGGAGGATTGGAATGATTGATTTTTCCTGTTCTTTTCCCCCCATCTGAAGATGAAGGCAATTGAGACCTTAAATAAAAATCCCAAAACCACTTTCGCTTTGGTATATTGTCTTAATTTCATGTCGAATCTAACTGTATTACTCATTTTATTTCACGAAAAATATGACTTTACTCATCCTCGTTGCCGCCATTCTTTTTCTCTTACTCTTAATTACGGTATTAAGAATCAACGCTTTTATGGCTTTAACCATTACCGCAATAGTCGTTGGTTTGTCAAAAGGTATGGCTCTCGATGCTTTGATTAAATCCATTCAAACAGGCATTGGCTCTACTTTGGGCGGCTTGATTTTGGTCATTGGCTTCGGTGTAATGCTCGGTGCGCTCTTGGCAGAAACGGGTGCGGCTCATCGAGTGGCGGAAAGTTTGATTGGTTTTTTTGGTGAGAAAAGAGCTAAATTAGCCCTAACACTTACCGCTTTTGCGGTCGGCATAGCCATGTTTTACAATGCAGGTTTTGTGGTTCTGATTCCTCTGGTTTTTTCGATTTCAGCCACCACAGGGCAACCCTTGGTTTATCTCGGCATAGCGATGGCCTCGGCCTTGAGCGTGACGCACGGCTTTTTACCACCACACCCCGGGCCAACAGCAATTGTTCAAATTTTTAAAGCCGACGTAGGCAAAACCTTGTTGTTGGGATTGATTCCATCCGTTTTTGCCATTATTGCAGCGGGTATTATTTTTCCTGAATTTGTAAAAAAGATAGTTGCTAACCCGCCCAAAGGTTTGGTAGAAATAAAAGTTTTTGAAGAAAAAGCAATGCCCTCTTTCTTCAAAAGTATCATAGTTGCCTTATCGCCTGTCTTGTTAATGGCGATGGGAACCATTGGCGAACTGACATTGCCTAAAGATTCGGCATTGTTAAAAAACTTGAAGTTTTTTGGTGACCCCTCAGTATCTATGCTCATTGGTGTCTTACTGGCATTTGTTTTTCTCGGAAACGTTATAAACAAGGATTATAGAAACCGCATGGATAAATTGATGTCAAAATCTTCCAACGCCTTGAGTGCGGCTACCATGATTTTGCTCATTATTGCGGCGGGCGGCGCATTCAAACAAGTTTTGACGGATTCGGGTATCGGAAAAGACATTGCAGCGATGGTAAACGACTTAGGTTTGCCGCCTTTATTATTGGGTTGGTTGGTCGCTACTATCGTACGCATTGCAATTGGTTCAGCAACCATAGCGGGTTTGACAGCGGCGGGCATCGTTCAACCGATGTTGGGAACAGACCCCTCAGTGTCTCCAGAATTGATGGCAATAAGCATCGGCGCAGGCAGCTTGATGTGTAGCCACGTGAACGACACAGGTTTTTGGATGTTTAAAGAATACTTCGGGTTAAGTCTTAAAGATACTTTCCGCACGTGGACTTTGATGGAAACCATTGTGGGCATCGTGGGCCTTGTGAGTGTTTTAATTATGGATATTTTTATTTGATAATCACTTCAATTCCCCCTTCAAAATCGCCTCCGCCTTCGCATGATTATACCCTTTCGTTTGAATAATTTTCTCCAAAGTTACCTTAGCGTCCGCTTTCTGACCTAATTTGAATTGACTATACGCTAAAAACCAACGGGCTTCTTCTTCAAAATAAGCATCGTGTTTGTCGGCTAATTCTTTAAAAATAAAAGAAGATAGGGTGAAATCGGGTTTGATTTGATAGATGAGCGACAACGCTAAATACATTTTTTGTTCAGACGTAGGTTGAGCTATAAGTTTGATGCTTTCTGCGGCTTCTTCATAACGCTTATTTCGGTAGGCTTCCATCGCTTTTTTCCATGCTGCCACGTCTTCATTTTGACCCATGCGTACTTCTACGGCATCTTTCGGATTTTTTAAAATCATGTCATCAAAAGAGCTGCCCGAAGGTGTTAACACCATAATTAAAAGGGCAATTGCCGCCGCCAAACCTAAGATGTATGGCGCAAAACGGCGCATGATAGTGAGTTTAGTATTTTCTTTTTTTTCCAAAGAAACCACCTTATCGGTACGCTCAATGCCGTCTTCGGAGAGCATTTTAGCCCACTTTTCTTTATCCTTCAAGCGTGTGGCTTCACGGATGATGCTTTGTTCGACCCCCTCAGTATTTTCACTGGTTGGTAGGTTATTATTTTTATATTGTTCTAATTTCTGTTTTGATTCCGCTTTCATGTTGCTGATTTTAGTATAGCGGCGTTTTTAACCGCCGATGATTTTTGTAGCGGCGGATTTATCCGCCGACGAGTATAAGTTGTTGATAGTCAATGTTTTATGTTTTCTGCGGCGGTTAAAACCGCCGCTACAATGCAAAATACTTAAAAAACAATTGCTTTAAAGCACCCATGCAGCGTTTGCTTTCCTGAGTAACACTATTCGGTTTTGCTTCTCGAAGGTCGGCTATTTGTTGAATTTGTAGGCCTTCATAATAGCGTAGTCGCAAAGTATCTTGACATTTATTTTCCAACAAATCCCATGCTTTGGCTAAGGCTTTGTGGCTGTCTTCATCCCAATCAATGCTGTCTTCGTCGGCAATACTGAGGGGTAGGTCATCAATATCAGACGTGGACATTTGTCGTCCTGAACGTTTGAGCCAAGTGGTGTAGGCAATGCGGGTAAACAAAAAACGCATATTGCCATAATTCACTTTTCCTGCAATCAATAAGTCTCTAAATTCGAGAATGGTATCTACTGTCAAATCATAAGCGTCGTCATTCGGAACGCCTTTTTCAAAAATTAAAAACTTACGACAGCTATCAAAGTGCTTTCTGAAAATGTGTTCAAAAAGGCTTTCGTCGCCTTGTCGAAGTCGCTGTACTAATTCCGTAAATTCATTTTCATTTAGACCGAAATTCTGATTTGCTTGGGTCGTTTGAGCCTGCATAGACATTAAATTTTGCGGTGATAGGGAGTTAATTTTGTAAAATAGCTATTAGGAGGGATGAAATTAGGCTATTTTAACTTATAAATACTGTCCTTCTGCAAAAATTGTTACATGTTCTAATTTAGGGGTACAAACGAAGAAGCAAACTACAACGGCTATTTGAAAATTTACATCTGACTATATATGCCGTCACACGTTTTAATGTGACAAAATTGTTAAGGAAAGTTTAATTTTTTTTAGAAAAGGTTTTAGGGATTATAAAAAGAGGCCCCTCAGTCATGCCTTTGGCTTGATGGAGCGAAACGCACCATATTTTGACAAATTTTCATACATTTGCTTTATGAAAAAGAGAATATTACCAATAGGCATACAAGATTTTCGGGATTTACGAGAAAGAGATATGGTTTATGTAGATAAGACCGAGCATATTCATCGTCTTATCACGGAAGGGTCGTATTATTTTTTTAGTCGTCCACGGCGGTTTGGGAAGTCGTTGACAGTCTCCACGTTGAAAGAAATTTTTTCGGGTAGTAAAGAACTTTTTAAAGGGCTTTGGATAGAGGATAATTGGGATTGGTCTAAGACAAGCCCTGTTATTCACATGTCTTTTGCGAGGATGTCTTATCAAGGATTGGGGTTAGAAAAAGCTATTAAACTTGAATTAGAAGACGTGGCAAAAAAGTACGATATTGAGCTTTCGCAGGATGATATAAAGTATAATTTTGAAGAATTATTGAAAAAGTTGGATGCAAGACACGGTAAAATCGTTTTATTGATTGATGAATATGACAAACCCATTATAGATTATTTGGAAAATCATGTCATTGATAAAGCGAAAGAACATCAGCGAATAATGAAGACTTTTTATTCGGTTTTAAAGGATGCAAGTCCACATTTACGCTTGGTTTTTATTACGGGCGTATCTAAGTTTTCTAAGGTGTCTATTTTTTCTGATTTGAATCATTTGAAAGATATTACGCTTAACCCAAATTTTTCGGTATTAACAGGTTATACACAAAAGGAATTGGAGTCCAATTTTGCTGATTATATTTTAGCTACGGAACAGCAACTCAATATATCGCATGAGCATCTTTTAGAGTTGATGCGGACGTGGTACAATGGGTTTAGTTGGGACGGTGTGAATAAGGTCTATAATCCGTTTGGTACGTTGAATTTTTTAGACCAAAAAATATTTCAAAATTTTTGGTTTACAACGGGAACGCCCACTTTTTTAGCTGAATTGATGAAGAAACAGGTTGTTTTTGAGTTTGACAACCTTAAGATAGATTCGGGACTTTTGGACAAATATGATTTAGACAATTTAGAATTAGCCCCTCTTTTGTTTCAAACAGGTTACTTGACGGTGAAGGAAAGAGACGTGATGACGGGCGATATGGTTTTAGATTATCCGAATAAAGAGGTGCGTGAAAGTATGTATCGTTTTGTTTTAGACTATTTGACCCGCACCCCCCCAGAATCCTCTACGGGTATGACGGTAAAAGATTTAGCCAAAGCGTTTTATGCCAACGATTTAGACAAAGTGAAAATCATTTTGGATACCTTATTTGCGGATTTATCTTACAATTTGTACGAACCTGATCCACGCCGTAGCGAGCGTTTTTATCATAGCGTGATTCATTTGATGTTTAAATATTTAGGTGTTCATGTGCAAAGTGAGGTGCATACGTCACACGGGCGGGCAGATAGCGTGGTGCAAACGGCAACGCATGTG
>JAYTMW010000647.1:0-12366 GCA_043728105.1 Saprospiraceae bacterium
CAATCAGTTATAAGCATTAATTCTTTGGTTTCTAAATGCTTTTTTGTCTCAAAACAATAATGTAAATTGATTGAAAAAAATGATTATAATAATTTGACACACAAAAATTGTTGATTTTATTACATTTACAAAAATATTTCACCCACCTTAAATCAAGCGTCAGTATGTTTATTCACCACGTTTTTTTTACTTTAAAAAATAAAAATAGTGCAGCTGATAAAGCCGCCTTAATCGAAGGTTTAGAGTCCATGCGCACCATACCACGGGTACGTATGTTACATGTAGGCATACCTGCCGCCACTGACCGTGCCGTTATTGACCGTAGTTATTCCGTGTCGTGGCTCTTGGTTTTTGATAATTTGGAAGATGAAGAAGTGTATCAACATCACCCCACCCACAGGGCATTTGTGGAGCGTTGCAAACATCTTTGGGAGAAGGTAGTGGTATATGATGCGGAGAATGCGTTTTGATTTTTAAGTTAAAAAAGAGGCCCCTCAGTATTTTGACGCTTTTTTTCGTCAAAATACTGAGAGGCCTCTTTCACAATCCTTTTCAAGCAATTTTACCGCTCCAGAAGATAACTATTACTGTCCATAATCGTCTTTGTTCGATTTTTCATATCCTCCGTCACGAGCATTAAAAGCTCACCATCGGATGGAAAAGGTTTCGGATTGCCACCAATACGGCGTAGGGTTTCTTTTTTCAAAGCCCGTTTATCGCCTTCAAAACGGACAGCCACATTTTGGAAACCACCTTTCGTTTCGAGGGGTTGATTCAAGACTTTTTCACGGGTTCGATTGTCATAATATTCAAGAAAACCAAAGACCCTTGCCTCTTTTAATTGACGGACTTCATAGATTGTTGCCCGCACTTTGACAAACTTTTTTATCTTAATTTCGTTGCCCAAGGTATCTTTTTTAACCTTGCCACCTTCGTCATATTGATAATCAAAACCATCTTCTACGTCCGCTTCTTCAATCCATTGATTGTTGTCGTTGCGTTCAGGGCTGATGTCGATGCTCGTGATTCTATTGACAATATCGTATTCATAACGTAGGTTTTGGTCTTTAATCGTATGATATTTCACCCATTTTGTGTTCAAATCACGGACAAAAACGCCTTTCACTTGGGCTTCAAAATCAGCTGGCAGAATGGCACGGCTATCATTTTCTACTTTAAAAAACGCATGATTGATACCTAATTTGTAGGCCTCATCCTTCAATGTGGCTGTTTCTTTATAGGTCGAATAATATTCACCCACTTTTATAAAATCATCATACGCCGCCCGTGCTTGAACACGCTCGCCTTTGCGGGCTTTTTCAAGATTATCATTCGCTTTTTTGTAGTAAAACTCAGCCGAGCCGTCTCGAGATTCCAAAATGGCATAATCCACATTCGTAAATTTCAAATCTTGCAAATGACCGAAATATTTTTCATCATCATAAGCCATGAAAGGTTTTATCAAATCTTGGCGTTCACGGATTTTGTTAGCGATTTTATATACTTCCGTCCACTTTTCGTCCGTCCGTTGTTCTGCCCGCAGCCGTGTGAGTTTATCCGACTCTAAGCCGTTGATTTGGTTGAAGGCTTGCACGAGGGTTTTGATGTCGTCTTCATCAATTCTTTTCTTCCGCATTTTTTCCGCCACCAATCGAATAGTGCCATCATAATCGCCACTTTCGTAAAGCTTTTGAGGCGATTTGCAGCTTGTAATAATAAGGAGTGTTATGGTGAAGATTATTGCAAAAAATTTCAGATTCTTCATACTACAATGATTTTTTGTTTTGCCAAAATTGACTCAAATGTAAAAAGCCTTTTCATTGCTTTTGTATTATAAGACTAAAAAGTGAAAAATAGGTGGCTTTTGTTTTTATGATTAACTAAAATTTAACCAAAATGGATGGTGATTGTGTGATTTGGTGATTGGTGATTGTGTGATTTGGTGATTGGTAATTATGTTAATTCACTAATCACACAATCACCAATCACACAATCACCAATTATCAATCATGCAATCAAATAATTTAATATATTTAAATTACCATTGCAATAAATTAAAATACTCCCCATATTTGTAGTAGCAAATTTAAACCACCACGACACACAAAAACAAACGCTTTTGAACCGTAACAAACTATGAACAGAACTCAACAATGGATAGTCCGCCCTAACACGGGCAGCGAAGGTTATATTTTTTATGACCGTCAACAAGGGACTTTCACGCAAAACAAACCTTCCCAAATCAGCGATGACAGTTTTTTTTCGTCGCCTTCTTATCTCCCACAAGCACCATTGAAGGTCTATTTCGATATGACTTATCGTTGCAATTTGGCTTGTCGGCATTGCATCACCAACTCGTCACCCTTTGTGGATGTTACGCCTGAACTGAAAACCGAGCGTATTTTGGAGATAATTGACGAATTAGCGGCCATCGGAGTCTTAGAAATTGCCGTTGGTGGCGGTGAACCCATGGTACATCCCGATTGGGCCGTCATTTTCCAACACATCACCGATTTGGGCTTAAACCTCATCGTGACCACGAACGGGCTTCTGGTGAACGAAAAAAACCTCGAAATACTGAGGGGGGTCAATCCCTTAGAAACCCGTATTTCTTTTGACGGTGGCAGGACTTTTCACAACGACATTCGAGGGCGTGACACTTATGACAGAGCTTTATTGGGCTTAAAAAATTTGATAAAAAAGGGATTAAATACGACCGCCCGATTCACCTATTGCTTCGGTGTGGAATACGAATTGGAGCAAATGTTTGAAGAAATAGCCGCAACAGGCTGTAAAACTATAAAAATTGCCATTCTGAAAAAAGCGGGTAGAGCCATCAATGAGCCCGACTTGATTCCATCCATGCCCGATTTCGAAATGACACAATGGATAATGGGTTTGGGCAAAAAAAATGGTATAGAAGTGCAACTTTCGAGCGATGATTTTCCGATTAGCTACCTCGAAGCACATGACCCAAAATTGCGTGACCATAGTCGCAAAAATTGTGGGGCGGGTTTTGAGACCTGTTATATCTCTCCTTTTGGTCAAGTTTTTAGCTGTGTCACCATTCCAACTTTAGAGTTTGGTCGCTTGCACAATGAGTCATTTACGACCGCTTGGCAGAGTCAGAAAGCACAACAATTTAGAGTAAAAGCCAGTGCTTGCAGCACCTGTCGGATTTGTGATGGCATGAATAAGTAACAACTAAAATTTAGAAAATTAAAAATTAACTCATTGAAAATCAAGTACTTATGATTTTGAAACCCCATGTAACGTCGGTTTTAACTGACCTATGCGATTAAAACCACAGATGGCACTGATTGAACTGATTTACACTGATTTTTTTCGATTTCGCTTGCTTTTTAAGATTAAAACAAAAGAAAATCAGTGTAAATCAGTTCAATCAGCGTTATCTGTGGTTCAATTTGCATCGGTTGTTTTTCAATTGCACGGGTCGATTTTAACCGCTGAATGCGTAAATTAGCAACACTTGCATGACATTCGGCGGTTGAAACCGCCGCTACAGCGTGTCTTAAAAGCCAAAACGTAAATTGCTAACTACTGCTTCCCCTCGTCTCTGCCGATCATTATGCCACCATTTTTGATGGCTTTTTCTGCCATAATTTCTTCTTTTTTTACCTCAATCTCAGGCACAGACTCCAAAAGTTTTGTCAAATCGGGCTGCCCAGCATCCACCCAAGCGGTGTACCACGCCGACCCTAACGCAAGGATGGCTTGTTGCATTCGAGCCTCCACCATGCCGCCTAATTCGTTGTGAAAAGCCTCCGAATAATCGAAACAGGGCTTTTGAATGGCGACATCATTTATGGTTTCGAGGCAATATTTTTTATCGTTCGGAAATTTTTGATTTAACTTTTTCTCTATTTGTAAAACATTGAGAGCCAATTTATTAGACGCTATAATGATATTCCAAAAGTATTCACGCGGCTTTTCGATGTAGGTCGCTTTGCCGACAAAAAAATCGTAGCGAGCGTCGGCAAAAAGCTCGGGCAAGCGGCTTTCCCAAAAGGCGTGAATGCCCGATTGACCTGTGAGTTGCCCGTCATAATTTGAGGTTGTGTGCAACGGCACGTGGGCATCAGCGATATAATGACCCAATTCAGCACTCAATTTCAAAATCCGATTTTTATCTTTTTTGGCAAAAGCATCGGTCAATTGTTTCTGTACTGTTTGAAGATGATACGGTAAAATACCACTTTGGGTTAAACGGTCTTTGGCATAAGCGGCTTTGATACCTTTCAGAGAAAATTGCTCTTTTTGGAACAAATTTTTCAAAGAATCCGTCGAAATACTGAGGGGGTCGTCGGGTTGAATTTTTGAGAGATTGTAGATGAAAAATTTACGATAAAAAGAGTCGGCTACCGTAATTGAATCTCGCCCAAAGAGCCGTCGAATGGCTTTTGATTTTAGATAGTAATCTTTTTTGTACTTTCTAATCGTTTGATAATCAACGAGTTGTAAGGTGTCTGATTTGTCGGTTATTAAAAAAATATCGGTATGCAAAATCTGCGCTTCTAATTTATCTTGTGGCAAAAAAGACCAACGATCAAGATTGATGTAATGCCGATACCCCTCAGTATTTACGACAAAACGCCGCTTATCGGGGTCAATAGCGTGTTCGGTAATATACTCAATTTCTTTTTTAAAAAGGGGCATCATGTCGGAAGGTAGCGTAAAAACGGCCAAACGATTGATGCGTTTGTGTCCAAAAAAGCCCCATATCGGTTTTTGAAAAGACGTAAAAAGAAGGATAGAAAGGAATAAAATTATGGGCTTCGTCATGGTTTTGGTTTCTTTTATGTTCAACATAATATGGTTCGCGAAATTAAGTAATGTTGAAATTGCCAAGATGTCATGTTAGGCTTATTTATACATTGTAAATTTTTATACCTATTTTAAGTATTTTTCCAAATATTTTTTTAAACACATTATATATATATATATATATATAACGTGTTGAAAACCTTGTCTTTATGCAAATTTACTGTTTTTGCGACTAATAATTTATAGAAACACTTATTTTTACAAATTTGCGTAACTCAATATTTAGACTATTTTTGTATTGTCATTAATGATATTGCTATTTTATTTGTGAAAGGCCTTCACAACGGAACATTGTCTGTATGCCGAAAATTTATCGAGAATTTTTAAGACGAGACGTTATTTTTTACTAAAACTTTTTAAAAGATGAATGAATTAAAAATGAATGATTATGGTTTAATGCCGCTTTCTAATGTGGAAATAGTTAACATTGACGGTGGAGATTGTGGGTACTATTCAAGAGATCCAACTGGTCAAGGTTTTGCAAATGTCTTGGAAAATTGTTACAATTTTGGTCGTGGACTTTGGGCTGGTTTAACAGGGAAATAAATTTCAATTTAAAAAAACATTTTTTCTAACTTTTTATTTAAAATAAATAATAATGAATAATTTGAATGTCGAAAATTATAATTTATCTATGCTTAGTGATTTTGAATTGGCAGAAATCACAGGCGGGGATGAGGGTACGGCTTACAATGTAGGTCATTTTGTTGGCGAGTGTATATTAGTATTTGGCGCAGTATCGGGTTTAGGAAGTGGCTTTAAAGCCTTGAGACGTCTATTTAATTAATATTCGAGGTGCAAAATTATAGTTGTACTTAAAAACAGGGAGCTGATTTTTAAATATCAATCAGCTCCCTCATTATTTTCCTACATTGAACCTACATTATTGTAAGAATAGTTTTAATCTCTGATAAGTTGACTTATTTAAATTTTAGCAAAATAAAATTTTATGATAAATTATTTAATATCTCCACAGCATGTTGAGATTGAAAATGCTGACATTACTGTTAAAGTAAAATTTTTGATTAATTCCTGTGCGTATTGTTTTGGGTTTATGACATTATCTATTTTTTTTATTGCATCTATGGATTCTTTTATTGTCAATTGTTTAGACCTACCTTCTATTTCCGCCACTTTGAACAAAAACAATATTGAGTTGAAAGAAAGTAAAGGATATTACTCTTATTTCTTGGTTCTATTAATTGGACCTTTTTGGGAAGAAATAGTTTTTAGATTGCCTTTGATTTTGAATGTGAGAAGTATTGGAATTTCGTTAGGTGTTTTAGTCTATAGATATATAGGCGAAAATATTTATTTTAATTTTTATAATTCTCATGATTATTTACGTCTTTTTTTTGCATTAAATGCTTTTTTCTTAGTCGTTAGATATTTGAATGTGTCTTTTCTGTTGAATATCAGAGAGAATTATTTTAAGCATTTTTTTTATTTAACAGCTATATTATTTGCCTTAGTTCATATTCAGAACTTTGCAGCTTCTGATTATAGATTATTTATATTTTATCCAATTTATGTATTGCCGCAATTTATAATGGGATTATTTATTGGAAATATAAGAATGAAGTATGGCTTTTTATGGGGCTTACTTTTGCATAGCTTAATAAATTTGCCTTCTGCATTACTTACATAAAACTGATTTATTCATTGACTAAAAATCACGAAAAATATGAAAATCAATAAGTCAAACTCAAGCATTTTAGCTTTTCTTTCAGTTATCATACTGCTTTCGGCTCTCTCTGGATTATTCAAATTTGGTTACAGTTACACCAAAAGGCATCTTGAAAAAAGAGAAGTTATTGATAAGTAAATTATACACAAAAGGATGACTATAGTTTATGCTATTTAAAATTGCAAATAACAGTACAGTATATTTTATAATACTTTTAATAGCCAAAATAGTATTAGGACATTTTTTTTATTTTATATGTCCTTACATCTTAGATAGTGAGACCTGTAATGTTAACTATACAGGTGACATACAAAATTTAGGGGGTATATTTTTTATAACCGTAATTTTTGGGCCTCTCGCAGAGACGGCTCTAAATCAGTTTTTGCCCATTGAAGGATATTACAGGTATTATGGGAAAAAAGACCAAAATAAAAAATTGCCCATAATATGGTTGACGGCAATCATTTTCGGATTGGGTCATTTTTATAATATTTTGACGGTGGTTCATGCAACTATTGGAGGAATAATATTAGCTACTGTTTATATTCATTTTAGAGAAAGGGGCAAATCGGGTTTCTTTTTTACTTTTCTCATTCACGTCCTTTATAATCTTTACGGTTTTCTCATTGATGACGTTTTACATTTGATAACATAAATATTTACAATTTTGTAAACTATGACTACACTGCTTTCTTTCTCCCAACTCGAAGATTCCGCCATAAATCTCAACCGCATAAAGCCTCCCACTTTTATATTTTACACCGTAATAATTCTTTTCGTTTGCGCCGCCATTATAAGTCTTTTTTACATAAAAATAGATATATCCGTCCGCACAACGGGCGTTACTCGCCCAAATACAGAGCGCACGGAAGTACGGGCTTTGATGTCAGGAATCGTTCAAAACATCAATTATACTGAGGGGGGTGTCATCAAAAAAGGTGACGTATTGGCCTTGATTCAAGACAATACTTCTTTGCCTAAAAAGATATTGAATGATTATGAACTCAATTTAAGACGTAACTATATTCAAGATTTAGAACACCTAACATCTTCATTATCAACGAATTACGATGTTTTTAGCCAACTAAAATCACCGCTTTATCAACAGCAAGTAAGCCGTTTTATGAATCAAATAAAAGAACAAGATTCTAAATTGAAAAAAGTAAGAAATGAGTTAGCAATAAATGATACGCTTTTTAAAGGCGGGGTGGTTGCGGCAAAAGACGTTTTTGACAAACAAATAGAAATCACCCAAATACAAGCGGCGTATGATGCTTTCAAAAATGAGCAATTGAGTCTTTGGCAACAAGATTTATCTCGATACAAATTGGAAGTATCGCAATTCACGGCGCAAGAAAAACAACTGATTCAAGAAGGAAAATTGCATGAGATTCGGGCACCCATGTCGGGCATCATACAAGGTATTAACAATAAATATGCGGGTGGCGTGGTGCAAGCGGGTGAGGCATTTTGCATTATTTCGCCCGAGACGGAATTGGTTGCAGAATGTTATATGCCCACTCGTGATGTCGGACTACTCAAATTGGGACAAAACGTAAAATATCAAATTGATGCTTTTGATTACAAATATTTTGGCATTTTATCAGGCAAAATAGTATCCATTGACAATGATTTCACGGTGATTGATAACAAACCTATTTTTAAAGTACGTTGTAGTTTTGACAGCACGCAACTGCATTTGAAAAATGGATTTACGGGAAAACTTAAAAAGGGACTTACTTTTCAAGCCCGATTCAACATAACAGAACGCACACTTTGGCAACTACTATGGGATAATATCGACGATTGGTTGAATCCGTCTGCACCTACTTTAAACGAATGAAATGCTGAGAAACAGAATAAAAATAAAGCAACGGGACATAACTGATTGTGGGGCAGCTTGCATTGCTTCAATTGCGGCACACTATAAACTTCAATTGCCCGTGAGTCGCATTAGGCAATACGCCGGTACGGATAAGCGAGGAACAAATGTTTTGGGTTTGATTGAGGCATCTGAGCGTTTGGGGCTTCAAGCAAAAGGAGCAAAGGGTACTGTTGATAGCTTGGCAAAAATCCCTTTACCTGCCATTGCACACGTTGTCTTAAAAAATGGATTGCAACATTATGTCGTTGTTTATGAAGTAAGTAAGAAATATATTCGCTATATGGACCCTGGCGATGGTCAGATTCATAAAGAGACAATCACCGTATTTCAAGAAAAATGGTCGGGCGTAATTGTTTTGGTTTTGCCAAGCGAGGATTTTAAAACAGGTTCTCAAAAAACGTCGAATGTATTTCGTTTTTGGCAACTCATCAGACCGCATAGTGGTATCATGCTCCAAGCCTTGATTGGAGCTTTGATTTATACCATTTTGGGACTTTCTATGTCCATCTATGTTCAAAAAATCATTGATTTTGTCTTGGTAGAAGGTAATACCCGTTTGTTGAATTTGTTGAGTATTGGCATGATTGTCATACTCGTTTTTCAATTATTGATAGGGACATTTAAGACAATTTTCGGACTACAAACTGGGCAACACATTGATGCAAGGCTCATTTTGGGCTATTACAAGCACCTTTTGCAACTTCCGCAACGTTTTTTTGATACCATGCGAGTGGGTGAAATCATTAGTCGAGTAAACGATGCCGTCAAAATCAGAGTATTTATCAATGATATTGCCATGAGTATTATTGTCAATGTTTTGATTGTGGGATTCTCGATAGCCGTTATGTTTTTGTATTATTGGAAATTAGCTTTTTTAGCACTTACAATAATACCCATTTATACACTTTTGTATTGGCTTTCTAATCGCATTAACAAAAAATGGCAACGCACATTAATGGAACAATCCGCCGACCTTGAAACCCAATTGGTGGAGAGTTTGAATGCCGTAGGGACGATTAAACGGTTTCGATTAGAGGAGTATGCTAATATAAAAACTGAAAATCGCTTCATTGTTCTTTTGAAAACGATTTATAAAACGAGTATTAGAGGTCTATACATTTCCACATTTGCGGATTTTTTTACCAAACTTTTGACAATCATTATTCTTTGGGCGGGCAGTTACTTTGTGATTAATAGAGAATTATCGCCTGGCGAATTGCTATCATTTTACGCCCTCATTGGCTACTTCACGGGGCCTTTGACAGCTTTAATTGGCGCAAATAAAAGCGTTCAAGAAGCACTTATTGCGGCAGACCGATTGTTTGAAATAATAGATTTAGAAATAGAATCATCAGATGTTAACAAAGTCAATTTGACACCTGAATTGGTGGGTGATATTCAATTTAACAATGTCAATTTTAGATATGGCACAAGGGCAGTCGTTTTTGAAGGATTGAATTTATTGATAAAAAAAGGAGAATCTACCGCCATTGTCGGTGAGAGTGGCAGTGGCAAATCAACGCTATTATCGCTTTTACAGAATTTATATCCTTTAAAAGAAGGAAATATTACGATTGGCGGTATTGATATTCAACATGTTAGCAATGATAGTATTCGTAGAATAGTTAGTACAGTCCCTCAAAATATTGATTTATTTGCTGGAAGCGTGATAGAAAACATAGCATTAGGCGATAATGAACCCGATATGCAACGTATTTTAGGATTATCGCAAATGTTGGGTATCAATGAATTTATCGAAAAATTACCAAACACTTATGGTTCAATTTTAAGTGAACAAGGTGTTAATCTTTCTGGTGGGCAAAGGCAACGATTAGCCATTGCAAGAGCTTTGTATCGGATGCCCGAAATATTGATTTTAGATGAAGCGACTTCAAGCCTTGACCCTGTAAGTGAGCAAAAAGTTCAAGATGTTTTATCCTTTTTCAAACAACGAGGCAAAACAATCATAGTCATTGCTCACAGACTATCAACGATTCAGAGTTGTGATTCAATTGCGGTACTTCAAAATGGTAAATTGGTCGAACAAGGAAATCACGATACATTAATAACGCAAAAAGGCTACTATAAAAAAATGTGGCAGTCAAGTAGAAATGAAGTTTAAGACTTTTTCGCATAATATTTTGTCAAAGCCTTACTTCATTAGTGAGGCTTTTTTGTAAGATAAATCTCAACTGCATAGTTTTGAGTTCCCCAAACCCATCCTTTCAGAACTAATACCTATCTTTACCCCATGACTTTAACAACAGAAATAGTAAAAAAAGACATACGCTTGCTTTCAAAGGTGCAATTGGAAGAGGCTTTGTTGGGTTTTGGGGAGAAAAAATTCAGAGCCAATCAGGTTTATGAGTGGCTTTGGCAACGCTCGGCAACGGATTTTGAAGATATGTCGAACCTATCGAAGGAGTTGCGTCAGAAAATGAAAGCGCATTTTTTCATGAATCCCATCATGGAAGACAAGGTGCAGTTCAGCGACGATGGCACCATAAAAGGTCGTTATCGTTTGCATGACGGGCATCTGATTGAGGCCGTTTTGATTCCTGTACCCGTTGACAATCGTTTTACGGTTTGTGTTTCTACCCAAGTTGGATGCAGTTTGACCTGTACATTTTGCGCTACGGGTCGCATGGGTCGTATTCGTAACCTTGATGCTTCCGAAATTTATGACCAAGTGGTGGCTATCAATAAACAATCCATTGAAAAATTTGGACACCCGCTAACCAACATCGTGTATATGGGCATGGGCGAGCCGCTTTTGACGTATAGCAACGTCATGAAAAGTGTGGAGCTGATTACTGAGGGTTTAAATTTCTCACCCAAACGCATCACAGTATCCACGGCGGGCATTGCCAAAATGATACGCAAGTTGGCGGATGACAACGTAAAGTTCAATCTTGCGCTCTCGCTTCACGCCGCCGACGACACGAAAAGGAATAAAATAATGCCTATCAATGAACAAAATACGTTAGCCGTTTTGGTGAGTGCTTTGGATTATTTTTATAAAAAAACTAAGAATCGTATCACTTTTGAATACATCACTTTCCAAAACTTCAACGACACTTTAGAGGATGCGAAAAACCTTGTAAAAATTTGTAAACGCATCCCCGCCCGTGTGAACATCATCGAATATAATCCGATTGATAACGCCCCTTTTGAGAAATCTGCCGAAGCCAATATTGACCGTTTTGCGCAATATCTGCGTGACAATGATGTTGCTGTGACGGTGCGAAAAAGTAGGGGTAAAGACATTGATGCGGCTTGTGGGCAATTGGCAAATAAAGGCTGAAAGTTTAATTAAAAATTAAGAGATAAAAATTAGCGTAACTTGTTGATAGTCAATGCGTTACGTTATTTTTTGTCATTTTTACAGCAATTCTGGCTTTGGAAAATTACTGTCATTTTTACTATAAAAGCACCCAAAATACTGAGGGGCCCCTTTGCTAATTTTGTAATTGAAATCATAGAAAAAATCAGCAAAATCAGCGTTCATCGCTGGCTCAAAACACATCATAACGCTCCGTCATCGTTGAAACTGTAATAACCCGTGTGGGATACTATTACGTGGTCGAGGATAGCAATATCAAGCAATTTGCCCGCTTCTTTGAGTTTTCGAGTCAGAGTAACATCTTCATTGCTGGGTTTTAGATTGCCCGAAGGATGATTGTGAACCAAAATTATCGAAGGAGCTAAGGCATCCACTGCGGGTTTGAAAACCATTTTAGCATCCACAAAAACACCATTTACGCCACCCGTACTGATGCAATGTTTGCCTATCACATTGTGCGCTCGATTGAGCAAAAGTATCCAAAATTCTTCATGCGAAATATCTATCATTTTAGGCAACATGAGATCGTAAATATCTCGACTACTGACGATGTTGTCACGCTTAACGACATCACTAAACTGTCTGCGTCGTCCAATTTCTAAGGCT
>JAYTMW010000648.1:0-3131 GCA_043728105.1 Saprospiraceae bacterium
GATTATTGGGCTATGGGCATGGACACCTTAAAGTTGGAAAAAGAGGGTCTTGAACCACTCAAAACTGAACTTACAATCATTGAAAATATCAAAAATAAAGAAGGTCTTTTAGATGCTGTTGCGTTGTTTCAAACTTATCTCCTTAGCCCAATGTTTAGCATTAATATTTTTCAAGATTTGAAGCAATCTGATAAATATGCGTTCTATTTATGGCAAGGTGGCTTAGGTATGCCTGAACGAGATTATTATTTCAAAACAGACGAACGCAATGCCAATATCCGTAAAGAATATTTAAAACACCTCACTCAGGAGTTTAAATTAATGGGTGAAAATGAGGCAAATGCTACAATTAAAGGTCAAAAAGTTTTTGAAATTGAAAAGTTTTTAGCACAATCGCATCGAACAATTGAAGCTTTGCGAGACCAATATAAAAACTATAACCCAATGACTATCAATGCTTTACAGAAAATGACCCCCTCAGTATTTTGGCAAAAAATGTTTGATAAAATGGGTGTAAAAGGCGTTGATACTATTATTGTGGGTCAACCCGAATATTTCAAAACCGTTGAGACCGCTCTTAATAAATTCCCCATTGAGGATTGGAAATCATATCTCAAATGGCAGTTGGTAGGTAGCTTTTCGGATAAGTTAAGCAAGGCTTTTGATGAAGAAAGTTTTAATTTTTTTGAAAAAGTATTAGAAGGCAATAAGGAACAAAAGCCTCGTTGGAAACGGGTTTTGGATGCTCAAGAAAACGCTTTGGGCGATGCTTTAGGGCAGCTTTTTGTTAAAGAATTTTTTCCTGAAAAAGCTAAAAAACGGTATGAAGACATGGTGGATGCCGTCAAAAATGCTTACGCCGAAAACATAAAAACATTGGATTGGATGAGTGTTGAAACCAAGGCAAAAGCACTCGATAAATTGCAAAAAGTAAGTAAAAAAGTAGGCTATCCGACAGTTTGGAAAGATTTTTCAACGATGCAAATTGATCGCAGCGGTTATGCCCGCAATGCTATAAATTCCAAAATATGGTGGTTCAATTATATGGCTTCAAAATATGGAAAATCAGTTGACCGCAATGAATGGGGTATGACTCCTCAGACCTATAATGCCTACTATAATCCGTCGAATAATGAAATTGTTTTGCCTGCTGCCATTTTTATGGTACCGGGTTTTGCAGATGATGAAATTGATGATGCCGTGGTGTATGGATATGGCGCAGCATCTACAATTGGACACGAAATCACGCATGGTTTTGATGATCAAGGCAGACAATATGATGCAGTTGGCAATCTTGTTGCTTGGTGGTCGCCTCAAGATTCAGTCAAATTTACGGAGCGTGCAAAGATGCTCGTGGATGAGTTCAATGAGTTTGTTGCCATTGATACAATGCACGTAAGAGGGGAGGCTACCCTTGGTGAAAATATTGCAGATTTGGGTGGTGTTGTTTTAGGTCTAAATGCTTTCAAAAAAACAGAGCAATATAAAAAAGGCGAAAAAATTGGCGGCTATACGCCACTCCAACGCTATTTTATGGGTTATGCTTTAGGTTGGATGAATCAGCAAACCAATGAAAGAGCTGCTAAACAAATCATGACAGATGTTCATTCGCCTGCCAATCTTCGGGTAAATGGCATTTTTGTTAATATTCCTGAATTTTATGAAGCCTTTAATGTAAAGCCTAATAACAAAATGTGGCGTGAGCCAAGCAAAAGGGTAAAGATTTGGTAAGTTTTAGAATCAAGTTTTTCGTGATACCCCCTCAGTATTTTTCATTAAAAAAGCCCTATCCACTTAACAAAAGAGGGTAGGGCTTTTTTATTTTTCATTGAGAACAATTATCTTTTCATTGGTGTATAAGTTTTCTCATAGCGAGTCCACGGTATTTTTTTATAATTATCTTCTCCAAAATAAGATATAATAACTTCAAACTGTTCCGATTTCAAATAGCCTGAAATGGATTGAATGATGTTGAAATTTTCATCTAAAAATATAGTCGAAGGATAAGACATTTGACCATTCAACAACTCAGCCGCTAATTCATTGAAGCCAACATTGCTTTGAGTGACATATTTATAAGTATGATTCTTGAAAGTTATGCTTTCCCTTTGCTCGGCATTTAATTTAACGGCATAATAATTTTCGTTGATGTAATGTGCTATATACTGTTGCGCAAAAGTAGTTTTATCCATGTATTTACACCAACCACACCAATTTGTAAAAACATCAATCATGACTTTGCGTTTTTCCTTTTTTTGCAAAGCCTCAAGCTGGTCAAACGTGTACCAACGAATTGACTCATTATTCTGAGCACGAAGAAGCATCGTGCCAAAAAAACAGATAATGATAATTAATAATTTAAATCGAAAGTCTCTCATCACAATGCGTTTTGGTTCTGTAATAGACAGCAAATTAATAGTATTAAGACGGAATAACCAAAGTTAGATAGCCAAATACAAACTACTTTAAGAAAAATTTAACGCCTTGTACCTTAATTACGGTTTTTACGCTTTAAGATTAGTTATTACATTGAAATAGATAGAATATTATTAAAAATTATTATTTTTAAAACTTCGTATAGAATCATTGTCTAATTTTTCAACCTTTGTCAGTAAAGCCTCAGAGACTTTTGGTGCAGTGATACCCCCCCTCAGTATTTTATCACTTTTTAAGACAAAAGCCCTATCCCACAAGCCTTGATGGATGAAAGATTCTAATACTTTTTTCCCACCTTCAACAAGCAAAACGCCAATATTTTTTTGATGCAAAATGCTTAACATATTGGGTAACATATTATCGTCAAAATCCAATTTTTGATATACTAAATTAGGGTGCCTGTCGTTTTCTTTCAAGATTTGCTCGGAAAAAATCAGTGTTTCAACGGATTTATCGAAAATATTAAAATTATCATTCAATTTATTTGCCCTATCAAATACAACTCTTACGGGTGATTTGCCAAAGAAAAAACGGTTATTTAGTTCTGGATTGTCAATAAATATGGTATTTGTGCCTACTAAAATTGCATCACATTCGGCACGCATTTTATGAACTAATCTTTTGCTAAATTGGTTGCTTATTTGTACTTGCTCATTTTCTTTACCCATAAAACCGTCTTGGCTTTCTGCCCATTT
>JAYTMW010000649.1:0-2645 GCA_043728105.1 Saprospiraceae bacterium
TACCTATAAACCGATTAATTAAGAGAAAAATCTTCCTGTTTTTGGCTAACCTTTTTTCCCATTTGTAAAAAAATACATTCTTTCTTACGGGAGTAATTCTATCAGAAAATCAATTAAAAACCAGAGTGACAAAAAATAGTTTAAGGGTGCTTTTTTAATTGGAAAATGGGATGTACTTTTGGTGGATGATAATTTGAAAAATTAGTATAGCCCACTATACCAATTTTGAGAATGACCTCACTTCGTTTGTCCATCCTCAAAATTGGTAGTGGGGTCTTGCAGACGGCTTCAACCAGACGACAGTACTATGAAAGCAATATGTAGAATAGCCAAGTGTAAAAGTAACGGTTCAGCCACGGGCAAAACCCAACATAATTACCGAGAACGAGAGGTTTTAAATGCTAACAAAGAACGCCAGCATTTAAACCAGGAATACATTAATTTGAGCCAGCGAGGAATATGGGAAATTGCCACCGAACGCATTGAGCAAGCAGGGGTAACCCGCAAAGTCAAGCCCGATGCCGTCCGAGCGGTTGAGATGATTTTAACGGCATCCGCTGACTTTTTTGAGCGGGACGAATCAGGATTAGCCCTTGACATTCGAAGGAGTGAATGGCTAAAAAAGAATCGGGAATTTTTGCAAGAACGCTACGGAAAAAACGTGGTAGCTTTAACGCTCCACCAAGACGAAAAGACCCCGCACCTTCACGCCATTATTGTACCCCTTACTCCTGATAATAGATTATCCGCCAAAGAGGTATTCACGCCCCGCACGTTGCGAGCTTTACAAACCGATTACGCCAAAGCCATGCAAGGATTTGGACTCGAAAGAGGGATTGAAGGGAGCAAGGCTAAACATTCAGATATGAAAACCTATTACGGAGCTGTCAAGAGCCTAACGGGATTAGCAGAGGACCTGAAAGAAGCCCAAACGGTCAAAGCATCCCTGCCAATACTCCAACAAGAAAGTATCAATTTGCAAAGACAATTACAATTAGAACGGGAGCAATTTGAAAAAGAGAAACAAGAAGCCAAGCAAGAGCGAGAAGCGATGAAGCAGGAAATGGTAAAAATGCAATTTAATCATGAGTATTTCAAACGAGCCTTAGTGGAAGCCGAAAAAGAATTAAACGAAGTCAAACAAAAACAACAAAACCGCCCCCATAATACGGGCATCAGATAAACATGATAGACCCTTTTGATGAAATAACCGCACTGAAAAATAGCCACCATGAATTAGTTGATTTACTAAAAAAGAATTTAGCGAATCCACCCAAATTTACCGTCGATTCGGCAAGTGTGGCGGAAATTTTAGCCCAGAAAATCCCCAATCCAACGGGTATGGTAGAAGCTATTGCAAAAGAAATAAAATCTCTTGAAGTAACGGTAAACCGTATTCCCAAAAGTATAGAAGTCAAAGGAGATGTGTACGGTTTTACCTCTCAAAAACCTTTATTGGCTTATTGGATGTTGATGATTTTTACGGTATTTCTGAGTGCTTCTTTCTACTTTCGTTCTTCTGATAACGAGCAAATTAAAGAATACAAACGCTTGGTGGAAGATTTTAGGCGGAAGAATCCCAAACTTGCTGATAAGTATTTTGGGAATTGGTACCAGAGAAATATTGAGAGCCTCGTGAAATAGCTATTTTAAATCAAGAAAGCAAGCCTTTTGAGCTTGCTTTTTGAGTATAAAAATCTGGTAAATTTTGCGTTTTAGTTAGAAGAATCCTTGATTTTTTGGATAGTATCTTGCACTTTTTTGATGGGAATTTTGAAGGCTTTTGCGATGGTATTAGCATTTAAACCTTCTTCCAGCAAGCCTTTAATGTAATTAAAAGTTGTTTTTTCTACCGTTTCTTCTCTAATATGGTCTGCAATTGTCATGGCAATATCGTTTACATTGTTTGAAACTTTCGTAAATATAGGAGGTATTTCTTTGTTTGTCAAGTCAACGGCATTTTGGATATAGACGAAGGCACTTCTAATAAAATCTAATTGTAGTTGAGCATCCAACTCTTTAAGTTTTTCTAACCAAAAGGGCGTTAATTTCAAAAAATCATCATTTTTATCATGGCTATGTTTTAAGAGCATAGCCGACATACTCAGGATAACGTTTTTGATGGAAGCTAATCTGTCGTCTCCCACGTCCGAGAGCGAAAATAAAACATAATCAAAGTCAGGAATAAACTTATGCAAGATTTCGGGTAAGTCCAAAAAATAGCCTTTCATCGACTTGTATTCCCATTCTTTATCTCCGTGATGAATCACAATTGGAATTACCAACGACAATACCGTTTTTCCATCTTTGATTTCCTGTTTCCAAATATTGAGGATGTATTGCAGGAGTTGAATATGAGGAAACAGAACCGTGTAGGACTTATGTTCAAACAAAAGCGTGACCAACGTTTCTTGGTCAGATAGATTAGTTTGATAAATAATATCCGAGAAATATTCTTCGAGTTCTTCATCAATAAAAGATTCAGAAACCCTTTTGAGGTCTTGAAGATTTAATTTTTCTTTGAGTTCTTGGGGGAACAGTTCATCAATAAAACTTTGGGCAACCTCCAATCGAGAGAAAGAATCTTTGAAGAACTTATCATGGACATTAACGATATTTTGTTTGGTCTTATCTTTTTTCTTTTT
>JAYTMW010000650.1:0-6078 GCA_043728105.1 Saprospiraceae bacterium
CTGTTAGTTTTCGCAGTATATCTTGTGTCAGATTTATTGAAATCGCTCAATTAGTGTACTACTGCCGCTTAATTTAGATAAAAGGATAACAAGTCAACTGACAGGTTGCTTCGTCGTGCCTCCTCGCAATGACACGTTTTTCTGAGCGTTTTAGACTCGTGGGCAATAGTGACGATGCTAAACCAAAGGTACAAAACCAAAACCTTTGAATTACTTGATATGCTCGACCGAAGCACGGGGGAAATTACCTCTTCGTTTTTCTTAAAAAAAAATATCCTATACGGAAAAAGACCAATGCACGAATGTTAAATTTCGAGAGAGGCCCCCCTCAGTATTTTATGGTTGCAATTCCACATTTGGGACACATCAAGTAGCTTACGGATTTATCCGAACCCGTCGAGATGGATTTATCCGTCGAAATACACAATTGGATATTTCGTCCCGATGAATCGGGACTCGACGGGTTCGGATAAATCCGTAAGCTACTTACCATCGAAGCGGCGATTGAAATCGCCGATACATAAAAAAACCGTGCCACCGCATTGAAGCGATGACACGGTTTTTGATTAGGCATTGCTGCCTTTATACGTTATTATTGAAGCGTAATCTTCTCCAAATTGGTTGATTTACCCACTTCTACTTTCACGTTTTCAATCACTTTATCCGTGCAAGTTTCAGCGTCAACCACGATTTTATACGTGCCTGCGTCCAAACCTTGAAGTACGAAACGACCCAAAGAACTTGGGAAAGCCGATGTGATTGTATCTGTACCACTCACAGCATAAACAACTGACTTACAGCTTGCAGGGGCGATTTCGCCACGTACAGCTCCGTCATTCGCCACCGTGATTAAGCGCAAACGAGGGCGCAATTTGTACTCACCTTTTTTCTCTTCTTTGATGGATTTAGCCGCATCAAAATCCAATTTTACTTGGTAAGTGACACCTGCCAAAAGTTTGTGTTCAAATTTGAGTTTCAAACCTGACTCACTGCCACTCGGAATGGTCAAAGGATAAGAAACGCCACCTACTTTCACGGTGTTGTTTGTGCCAAGCATCAAACGAATTTCTTTGATGTCTGCCAAAGGCAATTTTGTAGCACCCAAAAGCGTATCAACGCCGTTTGAGAGAGCCAAAATGTTGAAAACACCTGTTCTCACAGTCAATGGCAACCAACCACCATTTTTAGCAGTGTCTTTGCTGGTTTTGATTTCAGCACCAATAACGTCAATGTTAACAGCTTCGAACATGCCGGGACCATCCGTTAAACGTAGTTCGATTGAGCCTTCGGTAGTGTCGGCAGCCGTGGTGTCGTCTTTGGCACAGGCGAAAATAGCAAGGGAAAATACCGTACAGGCAAAAAGAATTTTCTTCATAGGAAAATAGATAATTTTAGTTAAAAAAATGAATTCAATGTGTAAACATTCAATAGATATGCCAAATTGTGTTTTCGCTGCTTTTTAACCCGTAATTTACTGTTTTATGACATTCAACACGTTGTTTTCCAAAAAAAAAGGTAAAAAAAGCCGAACCTCAAAACGAGATTCGGCTTTTTTAATTATATTTTTTCAACCGCCGATTACGCTGTTTTTTCTGATAAAACACATTTAATCAGCGTTTACTCAGCAAAAACAGCGTAATCGGCGGTTAAAAAACACTATCGCAAAATCCAAGAACGAGCTGTATTGTCCGTGTAAAGCGATACTACAAGCGGCTCGGTCGGGTGATAAAAACTTTCTTTTACGTCCGCTTTTACGTCAAATTTGAATTTAGCGTTGCCCGTTGCCAAATCTATGACCTCCGTGCTGCCTGAATTCAGAGCCAGTACAACTGTTTTTTGGTCGGCAGAAACATCCATTGTTTTCACTTCGCCCACGTTAAAAGTCTTTTTCATTTTACCCGAAACGTCCCATGTTTTCACCGTTTTATCTTCGGAAGCCGTTACAATCATGCCGTTTCTAAGTTGCGAAACGCCCGTGATTTTGCCTTCGTGTGCCTTAAAAGACTTGACCAATTTGACTGAATCGGACACCGTCCAAGTGGAAACAAAACCGTTTTCGGTGGCTGTCAAAAGCGTATTTTTGCTTTCCACGAAATCCACAGCAGACAATTCGCCATTGCCGATTTTATCCAATTTTGCTATCGGTTGTGAGTTAATTAGATCATAAATGCGTATTTTATTGCCCACAACGACGACAAATTGAGTACCTTCTTTGCTAAATTTGGCGGATTTAATCGTGCCTTTCAACGGTTCATATTTTTGAACAACCGTCAAATCATCAATGTTCCACAATATCAAATGACCGTGTTCATCGCCACTCACGGCAACCCGTTTGCGTGGGCTCGTGGCAACCACCGTCACGTTGCTCGTGTGTTCTTGAAAAGTGCGCATCACTAAGCCCGTGCGGGTGTGAAAGACGTTGATGTGTTGCTTCGCACTCATCACCAGCCAATTGCCGTCACTACTCAAACCCATTGCTTTTGATTCGGTCGTTTTGAACTCTCGGCGTGGTTCAACGGCTTGTGCATTTAGTCCGTTGCCCACGCTCAAAATCAAACATGCGGCAACTATATTTTTTATGAATTTATTTTTCATTTTCATTTTTTATATTTGTGAGAAAATGGGTCGTGCGTATTGCGTCGTGCGTATTTGTGTTCGATACGGACGACGCAATACGCCCTACTACTTCATCATTGTCATAAAATAAGCCTTCGTATCTTGACCAACGGGCACGTGGATTTCCGCTTTTTCTAACTCAACATCTTTGCCACCAATTTTAAATTTAGGTGATTTTATTTGAGCTGCCTTAAAATTCTCTTTGAAAGCATCGGCTTCTTTCGCAGGCACTCGCACCGCCAACATACCCATAACAGGCGAATACACCTTGTATGTCTCTTTGTCGGCATCATATTCCTTCAAAGTCCATTTTTGCCAATCCGAATTTTGATCAAAAAATTCGGTTGCTTTTTTGTCAAATGTTTCGGCAAAAACAAGGTCTTGTTTCGCGCGTTTTTCAAGCCTATCCTTAAAATCTTCCGATTTTTCGTATGCTCCTTTCACTGACCAATCAGCCAAACATTTATCCGTGTAAGCCTTTTTGCGGTCAGACACTGACGGCGTTTCAAAAACCCTCAAATAACCGTCACGACTCACCGCCGCCACTTGTTTTCCGTCGGGGCTAAACGTTACTGATTCCACTTCTGCCGTGAACAAATCGCCTGACATATCCGCAATCATGGTGCCCGTTGCCAAATCCCATAATTTTACCTTGCGATCGCCGCCACCTGTTGCCAAAATTTGGCTGTTAGGATGAAAAGCCACCGACCACACATCAGACGTATGCGCCGCAAACGTCCAAATTTCTCTTTTGTCTTTCAAGTCCCACACACGAGCCTTGTTATCCCATGCGCCACCTGCCACGAATCTACCATTTGGAGCGTATTTTGCGTCCCACACTTCGTCGGTGTGACCATTCAAAACGTATTTTTGTTGCCACGTTTTGGTATCCCAAGCACGGATTGTTTTGTCGCCGCTGCCTGTCAAAAGTTCAGAGCCGTCGGGGCTAAAAGCGACCGTTGTGACGTTGTCTAAATGACCTGTTATCGTACCCAGAATTTCGCCTGTCAAAGTGTTCCATACGTTTGCTGTTCCGTCCCAACTTGCGCTTGCCACCATTTTGCTATCAGGGCTAAAAACCACGTCCCGAACATAGTCACGATGCACCGCATGTTTGTAAATAATGTCACCCGTGATAGCATCCCAAATGATGAGTTTATTGTCCACGCCGCCACTCGCAATGTAGCGACCATTTGGGCTGTATTTTACTGACACCACGTTGTCGGTGTGCCCTTTCAAAGTCATTACAGCTTTCGATTCTTGAATGTCATAAATCGTCAATTCGTTGGTCTGCCCACCCACCGCAATCTTCTTTCCGTCGGGGCTATAATCCAAGGTAATCAACGCCGCATTTGCCTTCATTTCCATTATTGGACGAGGGTTTAAGTTATCGGCTTTCAAGGTAAAAATTTGTAAAACGACTAAGGCAGCCGTTACCATTTTTTGAATCATCATTGTAAGTTATTTTTAATTTTTAATTGATTAAATATGTTATTAAATGAATTTGTTGTAGCATTGGTAGCGGCGAATTTATTCGCCGAAAACATTGATTATCAACACTTTATGATACTTCGGCGGATAAATTCGCCGCTACACGAAGTTAATAATCTCCGCCAATTCGACGATTTTCAAATCCTTTTGCCAATGGCAATTTCTTAGGTTCAGCGACATCCAATTGCGGGGCATCGTTCAGATTTTTTAAGAAAAAAAGAATATCGCTTTTGTCTTTTTCTGTTAATTCAATCTTATTTTTTTTTAAAAAATCACGATGGAAATCTTCGTCAAAAACGGCTTTCAAATCCAACATACGCCCGTCAGACATGTAAGGTTCTGTCAAAAAAACGTTTCTTAAAGACGGTACTTTTACCGTTTTTCCTTGAATATCAAAAGTTAAATTTGCATGATTAAAACTGGGTTGAGCGTGGCAATTTGTGCATTTTGCTTTATCTGAAAAAACGAAAAAAGCGGTCATAATACCTTCTTTATCTTCTAATTCGCCTCTTTTTATTTTATCAAAAACACTATCGTACCCCCTCAGTATTTTGAGGTAATTTTTCAAATTTTCGTCAATATCAGCCCTTTTAAAAGCCGTTTTTTGAGGGTCAATTTCTTTCAATAAATTCAAGTATTCGGTATTGCTATTCAGTCTTTCTAAGATGCCTTCATAGCTAAAATTAAACTCTTTTTTGTTCGTAATAACTGCTTCAAAAACATCTTCTAACCGGTTGAATCTGCCATCGTGAAAGAAGGATTTTTGATCTGAAACGTTGATTAAAGTGGGGGCATTTTTATCTAAATTTTCAGCAAAAACAAAACCTTTACTCACTATTCTGTGGTCGGTAAACGCCTTTTGCGGGCGATGACACGAAGCGCAACTACGCTTGCCGTTGAGGGATAAAATTGGGTCAAAAAATAAGATTCTACCCAACTCGATTTTTTGTATTTCATTTGATTTTACGTCTTTTTGGGTCTCGTTTATGGAAAAATCCGACCTAAAAGCGTAGAAAAGAGCAATAAAAATTAAGGCACATATCCGCATGGGTACATGTCGTTTTCGCATGAATCTATGTTTAAAAGATAAAATTATAACTTTGAATTGTAACCCTTGTAACGCAAGATAAATCTTCAAAAAAGCTCAATGAGATATAATTTTAAAAGGTAGTTTCTTGAAAATACAAGACTTTAAATGATTGAGTTAAATTTGCAAATGATTAAAATTAACTTGCCTAAATTTCTTTCAAATGAGATAAATGAATAGAAAATGAATGTGAGCATGTAAATTTCGGTTGTGTTATAGAGTATTCAAAAACTATTCCAAACAAGTTAGATTTTACTTTTTGTTTAATTTTAATTTATCCATCGTTAAACAAAATCATTTACTTGATGTTAAACAATAAAGATAAATTTATGCTAAAATTTTCATTTAGTGACATTCAAAACATGGAGCGCATTTCACGCCTTACGCTCATCAACGCAATTACAGGATTTAAAAGTGGCAACCTCATTGGCACCGTCAACACAATTGTTGATTCCGATTTTTTGGGTGAGACGGAAAAGCGCACAACCAATTTAGCCATTTTCTCTTCTGCCGTCCACATTGGCTCCGACCCACCGCTTATTGGCATCGTAACTCGCCCCGTTACACCCGACGGCAAAACGTCTCGACACACCTATGAAAACATCATAAATACGGGTTTTTTTACCGTAAATCACGTTAATTCTGACATAATTGAGCAAGCACACCAAACTTCGGCAAGCTACGAAGACGGCATTTCGGAGTTTGAAGCCGTGGGTCTGACTCCTCAGTATTTGGCGGCTGGGCAAGGCAATTTAGGCTTAAAAAACGTGCCTTATGTGCTTGAAAGTAACATCAAAATGGGCTTAGAATTTGTGGAAGAAATCCACATAAAGAGCAATAATACGATTATGCTCATCGGAAAAGTCATCGAATTATACCTTCCC
>JAYTMW010000651.1:0-6158 GCA_043728105.1 Saprospiraceae bacterium
GCATTGCTCAAATCGGTATCCACTTTCAAAAGTGAGGCCCCCTCAGTAACGAAGCCGTTGAGTTTGAAATACACCTCTTTTACAACGCCTTGCGTGGTGGCAGTCATAAGAACTTCCTTTAAAAATTCTGTTTTGCCGATAAATTCAGTCGTGCCTTGTAGGGTCTGGCGTTGCACTGTTGCCACTTGCACGGAAGGCGTGAGGCTTACTTGGGCCGCTTCGATTTTTGCCGTTTGGGTTGTTTTGTTTTTGTTGAGAAAAAAAGCGGTAACGCCCACAAGCACCGCTATCGCCACTACTATTTTTACAATGCTTAAAATTTTCATATCGTTTGACTATTTTTTTTATTAAAAAGATGGTGCAAAATTCCGTGAATGAGCGAAGGCATAGCGGCAGTTTATGACTGAAACGTTTGTGGGAGTGACTGAAATGACAATAGAGGACTTTTGGAGAGGTTGGTGTGAAATTGAAAAAATACTGAGGGGGTGCTTTCCACAATACGGCAAGCACCCCTCAGTATTTTCAAGGATAGATAGAGACTACCCTTTATTACTTTACCACTATCGTTTTTTTAGAAGAAGAAAAAGCCCCAAAATAACCCAAAGCACCGCCCGACCAATTGGTCAAAGGATTGGCAGGTGCTGCTCCATCACCATTGTTGCCGATTAAATTTGAGAGTGTGCTGAAATAGTCAAACATTTTTTTATCCATCGAAAGAAGTTCAACTGTAACAGTATCATTGAGCTTGAAAACGGATGTATAAATGGGCAAAACGATGTCTTTCCCGTCAGAAAGTCTGTCTTCGACCACTAAAAGGTCTGCGCCTTTGTCTTTTGCCACACCATTGACAACGCTTCTTACCCGATAGAAATTCACCTCTTTTGCAGGGTCTTTGAAGTAGCAATTGATCTGAAAAGTATCCGCTTTTAAGTCGGTATCTCTATTTTGTTCAGGTAAAATCTCCGAATCTAAATTATCCAACGGTACCACTTTTGGCATAAAACTCGTTGCCTCATAAGCCTTGCCGTCAATGGTAACGGTGAGGGTATATTCAGCATTACTGACGGCGGTGTAACGAAGCGTTTTATACACGCCTTCGCTCTCGTGTTTGAGCGAAATCGCCGCACCGTTGCCTTTTTTCAAACCCACTATGGCGTTGGTAATGGGTGTCGGTTTGTTGAGGTTAAAATAGTCACCTGTTTTTGTAATGCGTACTTTAAAATCTTGTGTGCCTTCCATGAGTGCGCCTTCGATGACATACTGAGGGGCCACTGAATTAAGCTCTACATCTATCACTTTTCTACATGATGCGAAAGCTAAAAGGACGATGATTGGCAGAAATATCTTTTTCATTTTTATTGAATTTTACACGGATTAAAGGATTTTTTACACGGATTGAAGGATTAAAAAGGATTAAAGGAATTTATTTTAAATCTTATAATCCTTTTTAATCTTTCAATCCGTGTAAAATCTTTTTTTATTTGAATTTAAAATTATACGTTACCGAAGGAATTATCCTAAACAAAGCTGTTTGTACCGCTTCAGTTTTTGCTGGATTATCTTTGTTTTGTTCAAACGTAATGGAGTAAGCGTTTTGACGACCGTAGGCATTAAATACGGAAAAATTCCAGCTCGATTCAAAGTTTTTGCGCTGTTTTCCTTGCAAAGTCACGCCTAAATCCAAACGGTGATAGTTCGGAAAACGGTAGCCGTTGCGTTCCGTGTAGTAAGGCACTTGCGCATTTTCGACGGTATATTTGCCCGATGGAAACGTGGCAGCATCGCCCGTGTAAAAAATCCAATTGGCTGAAACGGTGAGTTTGTTGCTCAATTTATAGATGCCCACAATGGCAATATCGTGGATACGGTCTTGACGGGCGGGGTAAAAATCGCCCTTGTTGATTTCGTCAAATTTGCGCAAAGAACGAGACAATGTGTAGCTAATCCAGCCCGTAAAATCACCTTTGGTTTTTTTCAAATAAAACTCTGCACCGTAGGCAATGCCTTTACCATACGTCAATGCACCTTCATATTGGTCATTGAAAATAAGGTCAGCACCATTGCGATAATCTATTTGATTTTGAAGATTTTTATAGTAGGTTTCGACTGAAAACTCATATCCATTGTCGTCAAAATTGCGGAAATAACCCAACGATATTTGGTCCACAATTTGCGGTTTTACGTTGTTACTACTCGGCACCCACAAATCCGTTGGAGAGGATGTTGTCGAGTTCGATAACAAGTGCATATATTGGTAATTGCGAGAAATACCCGCTTTGATGGAGCTTTCATCATTGAGTTGAAATTTGGCTGCCAAACGAGGTTCAAAGCCACCATGAAATTGGATGCTTTCACCCTTTGCGTAAGCTTTTTCAGTCAATTTATCACCTTTTGGATTGAACGTATAAGCTGTTCCTTTGCCTCGATAATCAAAAAGAGAATAACGCAAACCATATTGTATGCCAATATTTTCGCTTACTTTCCAATCATTTTGAAGATAAACACCACCCTCGTAAGCATATTTATTGGGCGTTTCAGAATTGGTGAAACTACTTTTTGAACCCGCTTCCAATGAAGTTGGCAGAAAAGTGTGGTCAATGATATTCAGACCAAATTTAATCGTATTGTTGTTGTTTGGAAAGTAGGTAAAATCTTGTTTTAGGTTTATGTCTTGGATAGAAGCCTTCACTTTGAAAGAATTTTCACCCGTTCCGATTTTAAATTGATAATCATAATTGCTAAAAATTGCCGATGTATTGGAAAATAATTTATCGCTAAACAAGTGATTCCAACGCAAAGTACCCGTGTAATTACCCCAATTTAAACCAAAACCACTGGCCCCCAACACGTCACGCCCAAAATAGCCCGATAAAAATACACGGTCTTTTTTGCCCAACCGATAATTGGCTTTGGCGTTCAAATCATAAAAATAAAGCTGACTTTTGTTGATTGTCGTGTCTTTTGAAAGTTTTAGGAATAAATCTGCATAAGTGCGTCGAGCCGAAATGATGAACGAGCCTTCATCTTTTTGCAAAGGTGCTTCAATGGTCAAGCGGGACGAAATAACGCCAATGCCACCCGAAGCATTGAATTTTTTGTTGTTACCGTCCTTCATTTTTATGTCCAAAACCGACGAGCCACGCCCACCGTATTCCGCTGGCATCGAACCTTTGTAAAGCGTCACGTCTTTCAAGGCATCAGAATTGAAAACTGAGAAAAAACCCAATAAATGAGACGCATTATAAACGGGTGCTTCATCTAAAAGAATCAAGTTTTGGTCAGCCGCACCGCCACGCACGTAAAAGCCCGCATTGCCGTCGCCCGCCGACTTCACGCCAGGCGTAAGCTGTAAGGTTTTGATAATGTCTTTTTCACCAAAAATAACGGGTACATTTTCAATACTTTTGGGGTCGAGTTTGGTGACTGACATTTCGTTGCGAGACACGTTTTTGTTCTCTTTTTCGGATTTAATCACCACTTCTTGCAGCACCGATGATTCTGCGGACAACTCTTTATTGAGTTTCAGGTCTTTATCTAAGGTAATTTGCTCATCAATGGACGTATAGCCAATGTATTGCACCCGAATCGTGTACGTGCCTTTGGGCAAAGTCAAAGAGTAAAATCCATACGTATTGGTGATAACGCCCACCGAAGGTTTGTCTTTCAAAACCACGGAAGCTCCAATCAAATCTTCACCATTTGCGGCATCTTTTAACGTGCCGCTTATGGTGAAATTTTGACTAAAAAGGCTCGAAATACTGAGGGGGGTAAAAAAAAATAGTAAGGTGATTTCTTTAAAAAACTTTTTCATTTATGATTTTATTAATTGATAAAATTTTGTTGATTTATGTCTGTAAAAGTAGGAGGCTCTACCTAAGACCCACTCCATGAAATATACCCCTACTATATTTTATTTTTTTCATAAAAAGTCCAAAAAAATAGTTTGTTTCTTTTATTATTTCAATCTTTTTTTCTACAAAAAATGACATAAAAAAACGCAAAGCCCCGACTCAATTTTATTTGAATCAGGGCTTTGCAAATCAGAACCATGCAACGTATTATCCTACAATTTGATATTCCGAGCAACCCCATTTGTGGTCAAAGTAGCATCGTCGTCACAAGTATCAGTACCGAAATCAATGATAGACGTTTCATTATTGACTTTGATTGTACCCGTTCCTTTTTGAATCCAACGACAGTTGTTTTTCTTAATCAATGGTGTTGTATTTTGCCAACTAACGAGTGTATTATCCGCCAATTTTGAAGTCACCGTTGTTGAGATTTCAAAGACATCATCACGTGGGGTAAAAGTGCCAATACCACCAATTTGTTTGTGTCTTTGATTGATAGCATAAGTAGTCGTATTACCTGTTTTATCCGTAAAAAGGATGTTTTGAGCCACAAAAACATGGTCAATTGTTGTCAAAGTGCTGTTGTTTGTGAAAGTATAGCTACCATTTAGCTTTGTGCTATCTTCCATAAAATTCTCGAAATTAGCCGTAATGACCGAGCCTGCTTCCCAAAATTTTCCAACATTTAAGGTCATTTTTCCAGATTTATTTCTACCCAAATCATCCGTACAACCGTTGCCATAATTGATGGTCACGACCTTCGGGAAAGTGAAAAAATCATTGGGTACAACCGTCGGGTCGGCGCAAGCACCACGCACTTCGAGAGGATTGCGGTCTTCTTCTTTCAAACCGTTAGCTTTCGTACTTGCAAAGGTCGATTGTGCGAAAGAATTGGTAAAGAATTGACTCGCTTTGATTGTTCGTTCCGCAATGGCGGTACTCTGCGCATCTGTCATAACAGTTTGCACCGTGTCTTGCTTACAAGCCGTTATAAGCACAGTCATTGCAATTGCCATAATTGCGAAAATTGGAAGTGATTTCTTTAAACTAAACATTTTTAAATCTTTTTTTTTGTGAAGAAACTATAGTAAAATTATCGCTTTTTTTTAATTTGAAGAGTGATTGCTTATTTTGCAAAAAAAAGAAAGAGCCGAGCAAATCAGCTCTTTCCAAATGAATGTCCTTAAAACCCGTAAACAGTAAAAGGACGTTATTAACTTTAAAATTCTACTTTGGCACTCTAAAAAGGGCTAAATGGATTGATTGTATTTTTAGAAAGAAAAATTTTCAATTTTTCTTTCTAAAAATACAATCAATCCGAAAAAATCCCCTTAGCGACGAGAGAGCGAAGCGAACAATGTCGCGTGTTTTGACTCACAAGCTAAGTAGGTTACAAATTCAAACGAAAACCTTTGTTTTCTATGATAAGATATTCTGAGACACGCACGGTTTGCAATACCCCTATTTTTTATTTTTTTATTTTTAATTCAAAAAAAATAGGGGTAATACTGAGGGGTACGTGTCTTAAAATACTTTAATCAAAAACCCGTAAATATTTTGGAAAAACTCGACAATCAAGCAATCATTGAGGCTCTGCGTGAAGGCGATAGAAATACCTTCGATGCCCTGTTTCGAGCGTATTACGAGCCTTTGTGCAACTACGCTTGCGCTATGACGCACGGAGACATGGACGAGGCCGAAGACATTGTGCAAGACCGTTTTTTCAAAATTTGGGAAAAACGGGCAGAACTGACGATTCAATACTCCATCAAAGCGTATTTGTATAAAATGGTGTATAATGCTTGTCTGAATCGGGTGAGAGATGAAAAAACACGGACAAAATATAAGGTACACAACGCCACTTTTTTGGAAGAAAACCCCGTGCTTCAACTTGATTTGACGAGCGAAGTGCAAACAAATGTGCAAAAAGCGATTGCCGCTTTGCCCACGCAATGTCGCCACGTTTTTGAACTCAATCGGTTCGAGGATTTGAAATATCGAGAGATTGCCGAGCAGTTGGGCATATCCATTAAAACGGTTGAAAACCATATCGGCAAGGCATTGCGTTTGTTGCGAGAGCAGTTGTCGGAATATTTGGTTTCTTTGTTTTTTTTAGTTTTTTTCAACCTAATGTAGCGGCAGTTTTAACCGCCAAATGTTACACAAAGTAACAAGTAAAGAATAAGATGGTCCGATATTTATAGCAGCAGAGCTGCGCAATATTTGTAGCATCACGGTTAACCGAGGTTTTTAAGGTGCAGCGCACCGAAATATTTGTAGTAACACGTCAAATGTTACGGTGCGCTG
>JAYTMW010000652.1:0-2086 GCA_043728105.1 Saprospiraceae bacterium
CACAACGCTTATAAGCACGAAGGCAATCTTTATCACAAAGGTAAACTTATCGTGAAAGGTAAAGAAGTTGTAGAAGCTGACGACAGTTCAGAAGCATAACTCGTTGATAATCAATGAAATAAATAAGCTCCCGTTTGACACTATCAAGTTAGGGAGCTTTTTCTGTTTTTATTCGTGAAGCCAAAATGTAGCGGCGGTTTTAACCGCCGACGATTATAAATCATTGATAATTAATAGGTTATTATTTAATCGGCGGATGAATCCGCCGCTACAAAAATTATCAACATGAAAAGAATAATCAATACACCTCACGCACCTGCACCCATAGGCCCATACAGCCAAGCGGTTTTGGTCGATAAAATCCTCTATGTGAGTGGTCAAGTGGCCTTCATTCCCGAAACAGGTGAAATGGATATGGCAGACATTCCAACCGAAACAAAGCGGGTGATGGAAAACTTGAAAGCTGTTTTAACTGCCGCCGATGCAACGTTTGACAACGTGGTGATGACAAGCATTTTTCTATCCGACATGGGTAATTTTGCGGCCGTCAATGAAGTCTATGGTTCTTACTTCAAAGGCGATTTCCCTGCCCGTGCCACCGTGGCGGTGAAGACGTTGCCTAAGAATGTGAATGTTGAAATTTCGGTTATAGCGAGTTTATAGTAGATTTCACACAGAGTTAAGGAGAGAAAAAAGAGTATTTATACGAGGAAACTCTTTTTTCTCTCCTTAACTCTGTGTGAAATAAAAATAAAATTTATAAAAAATACTGAGGGGCCTCCTCTCGTACATCAAACATCGTACATTCAAAATCATGAAAACCGTTCTCTCCTGCATACAGCCCACGGGCGATTTACACTTAGGCAATTATTTTGGCGCAGTTCAAAATTGGGTCAATTTGCAAGACAAATACAAGTGTATATATGGTGTCGTAGATTGCCACTCGATGACGATGCCTTATAAAGCGACTGATTTGAAGGAAAATACTTGGAAAATGGTGTTTCAGCTTTTGGCGTGTGGCATCAAACCCGAGAATTTATTCATTCAATCTCTCGTGCCTGAGCATACGGAATTGGCGTGGTATCTGAGTTGCGTAACGTCTTACGGCGAGCTTCAAAAAATGACCCAATTCAAAGACAAGCGTGACCAATTGGAAGAAAAAGACAATCAAGCCTTCATTTCAACGGGTTTGTTTTTTTATCCCGTTTTGCAAGCCGCCGATATTTTGATTTATCAAGCGGATTACGTACCCGTGGGTAAAGATCAAGAGCAACATTTGGAATTGAGTAGAAACATAGCGGCTCGTTTCAACCATCAGTTCGGGAAAGATTTTTTTGCGCACCCCGAACCCCTTTTTACAGAAATCCCCAAACTCCTTTCACCTGCCGACCCGACCAAAAAAATGTCAAAATCACTTGGTGAGAAGCATTATATCAATCTTTTTGGTGAAGATGAGGCTATTCGTAAGCAAATTAAGAAGGCTGTGACAGATTTGGGTGAAAATACTGAGGGGGGTAAGATGAGTGCAGGTGTTGAAAATCTTTTTAACCTATTGAAAGCCTGCAACAAAATGGATGTTTACAATGCGCAAATGGAAACATTTAAAAGCGGTAACATTCGTTATGGTGATTTGAAAACCGAAGTTGGCGAAGCATTAGTTGAGTTAATCGCCCCTTTCAGAGAGCGTTTGGCAGAATTAAAAAGTCGTGAAAATGAGGTAAAAGAACAAATAAGAGCATCATCTGCGGAGATTCGGAAGATAGCCCAAAAGACAATTAGAGAAGTGAAAGAACTTACGGGGATAATGAATGTTTAAGTATGAGAATCTTTTTCAAAACACTTATTCTATCATTTTTAGTCAAAATTTATCAAAAATACTGAGGGGGTCTATGACACGTCAATTATCATCATCTTGGACATTAATTGTCCGATTGTTTTTTCCGACACTTTGGATAGGCTTTTTCGGCACATTTTTCCTATCGGTTCTGTTCACCAGTAAGACGCAAGTGGGTGGGTTGAGTACCTCAAATTTGGGGATAGGATTGGGCATCTTCCTCGCTCTATTTTTATTTATTTTCTACAAAAC
>JAYTMW010000653.1:0-4365 GCA_043728105.1 Saprospiraceae bacterium
TACCATATTTTCGCTCCATCAAACTAAGTACATCCAATTGCAAACTATCTGGTTGCGCATAACGCACCCATGGAGCCCAACTATCGTATTGAAATTGCAATGGCATTTCCACAATTTTATTATCCCTAAAAGTTGGGTAAAAATTGATGGTTGCAGGGTGCTTCAATTCTGTTGTTTTTAAAGACACACTCTCGTTACCCGAACCTGCCAACAAGATGCCTTGCTTGTTCAGTTCCCAACATTTACTATAAAAATCTTTGTTTGGCATCCCTAAATATAGTCCTAAAAATAAACTATCATAGCGTACACCTTTTGCTAATTCTGTTGCTTCAATTTGGGCGATTTTCTTATCCGTATCTTCTTTACATGACATTAAAACGACTACCAAAAACAATAAAACACCTTTTAAATACATTTCTTTTTTCATTTTCTTTAAATAATTTTTTATTTTTTCACTAACTATTCTTACCAATTGGCCAAAATACTGAGGGGGTAATTATTACACATTTAAAAATTAAATACTTTGGTCTTAGTATTATTTGAAGATGCTACTAAAATTGAATTAGCATTAGCTTGTTTTAAAACCAAAAGACTTCTCAATTCATCCTTCACCCTGAATCCTGAAATATTGGACTTTACGGATTTGAAATCTCCATTACCACTGCCTTTTAATAACAAACCGTTTTGAGCCAAGTAAGTACCCATTTCAGGTTTTGAACGGCTAAAATTACCACCTAAAACTATATCAAGTACATTATCTTTGTCAAAATCTTCAATCGCAAGTGCATATATGGGTGAAAACTGCGCTTCGATGGGTAATGGTTTAAAATCAAATGTATTCGTGCCTTTGTTTACAAAAACACCCGATTTCAATTCATTTGCTTGGTAATGCGTGGCTTTTTTGAGTTTTTCGGGTTCAAAAATGTCCGTTATTGTTTTCTCTTTGTAATTAGTGAAGTACAAATATTTCTTTTTCAAGATGGGCATTTGAGAAATTAAATCTTGCTTCATCACCATCGGATACGATTTGTTGCCATTAAATGCACAAACGATTGATTCAATTGAACCATTGTCATCAAAATCGGAGACGTATAAATCAAGTGGATGTTCGCTATCCGCTTTTAGCCGTGAATTTAAGCCAAGATTACCAACTATGAGGTCTATTTTACCGTCTTTGTTTACATCAGCTACTTCAATGGTATTCCACAATCCACTTTTTGAAGCCTTATCATCATTCGTTATTTTTTTAAATATGCCTTTTGTATTGATAAAAATGGTTAAGGGAATCCACTCACCCACGGCAATCAAATCGTCGTCACCGTCACCGTCAATGTCCGCCCATTGAGCATCGCTAATCATGCCTAATGTGCGCAGTTCTGGACAAATTTCTCCCGTGACTCCTTTGAAATTACCTTTACCATCGTTGTTTAGTAAATATCCGCCCACTATTTTACCGTAGCTGCTTGGAGCATATTTTGCCCCCACAAACAAATCTAAATCACCATCTTTATCGTAATCAGATGCTTTTATACAACCCGTTGAAAACGTTTTTGCGCCAAATACTGAGGGGTCTCGCAAAAAATTGCCTTTGCCATCGTTCCGATACAGTCTATCCGAAAGATGCTCTGAATCGTATCCACACGAACCCACCGCAGCGTCTAAATCACCGTCTTTATCAGCATCGAACAATAAAACTCCGCTTGACTGATAGACTTTATCCACTTCAAAAGCTGTTTGGAGCGATTTTAAAAAACTACCATTTTTTTGTTGTAGCCACAATTGCATAGCTTCATTATAACTATTGCCAATCAAAATATCTTCAAGATTATCGCCATTGACATCCCCTTTTGCCATTTTAGGCGTTTCTCCTACGGGTGAGTGCAACAATAATCTTTCAATATCAAAGGCATTTAAAGGACTATCTTTATGACTAAAATTTATCCCTAAACCATCTTTGATTTCATTAAAAACACAACGCTGATTGCTTGCTGGCAAAACTCTGGCGTATTTATCAAAACTTGCGGACGCTTCACTCACCGTAATTTCTTGATTGGGTTTCACATTTTTTAAAACGATTTTTTTATCACTCAAAAAAACGACAACAATCGAATCAATGGTCGTGTGATTGCCTAATCCAAAAACCAATTTAGAATCCACACAAGACTCAAAGCCACGCATGGGTGCAGATTCTTGATAACAAGTCAAACCATTTGCGTAAACCGTCACTTGCCCTCCCAATGCAAAGGTGTTTTGCTTTTCACCTTTCAAAATTACGCTTATAAAATTATTTTTTTCTTTGATTTGACTACTTTCATTGCGGTAAATAAAAGCTGGCATATTCACGTTATTGACTACTAAATCTAAATCGCCGTCATTATCCAAATCACCATAAGCCGAGCCATTTGAGAAGCTGGGTTTATCGAGTCCCCATTCTTTTGCCTTGTTTTGAAAAGTAAGATTTCCATTGTTTTGAAAAGCATAATTTGGAATCGCTTCCGAAGGAATGGTATCAATTAGTTGCTTGATACCACCATTTTCTTTACGTTTGAGAATAGCCCGCACATTAGCGGGGTCGGCAGTAAAACTACCGTAATCTTGATCAAATAAATCTTTATAAATACCATTTGCTACGAAAATATCTTTGAATCCGTCGTTGTCCAGATCCGTTATCAAAGCACCCCAACTCCAATCGGTTGCATGAACACCCGCCAGGCGACCAATTTCGGAAAATGTGCTATCTCCATTATTCAATTGTAGCACATTTCGAGAGAATTGGCGATAAAAACCATTGCTTAGATTTTGGTTGTATTTATTCCATGTATCAAAATTTGTTTTTGTTTTTAAGCGTCTATCGTCTTGTGGGAGCATTTCTGTTACAAAAATTTCAGGTAATCCATCATTGTTGATGTCCGCCATATCCGCCCCCATTGAGCCGAGGCTTAGTTCTTGAATTTGGGATTCAATATTCTCTGTAAAAGTGCCATTTTTGTTATTTACATAAAGGTAATCCCGCTCATAGAAATCATTTGACACGTATAAATCTTGCCATCCATCTTTGTTGACATCCCCAACCGTTACGCCCAAGCCGAAATTTATGGCACTGCCCAAAATGCCCGCCTTTTCACTAACATCCGTAAATTTTCGGTTGTCATTTCTAAATAATTTATTGCTACCCAAAGAATCTCGTATGTAGCGTATTTCAGCTCTCATATCATAATTCTTAACCGATTTGAAAGAGTTTGCTAAGAGATAGCAATCCAAATCACCATCTTTATCATAATCGAAAAATACTGCGTGCGTGGCAAGCCCACTTTCAGCTAAACCATACTCTTTAGATTTTTCGGAAAAAGTACCATTTTTATTATTGATAAAAAGCTCATTATGCCTTACACCTTTTATGGAGTCAGGTTTGCCTGACTTGCACACGTATATATCAAGCCAACCATCAGCGTTAATGTCCACCATGGCCACGCCTGTGACCCATACCCCCTCAGTATTTATGCCCGATTTTGATGTTACATCTTCAAATTTGAAATTGCCTTTGTTGAGATACAATTTGGAGGAAACCATATTGCCGCAGAAAAAAATATCAAGAAGACCGTCATTGTTGACATCTCCCAAACCTACACCACCGCCATTGTAGAAGTTACGATAGAGATAGCAGTTAAAATCTTCGGTGTGTGTGAGTTGATTTTTGAAATCAATACCTGTTTGTTCAGATGTTAACTCTGTGAACAAAGTGTTCTGTTTTTTATCACAGCTTTGTATTAAAGCCAATAAAAAAAACATCACGCACGGTATTAATACTTTTATTTTATGGTTATTAAACATTTGTGAGTACCCCCTCAGTATGTGGAACGATTTTAATTAAAAAAGAAAGGCAAGCTAACAAGAGCTTGCCTTTCTGCACTATATTCTTTACAAATTATGGGCTATTTGTAACACTCGTTTTGAACTAAACTCTTATTCGCATTGATCTGTGGATCTGGAATAGGGAAGATAGTAGCACAAGCTTTATCAATTCCTGTTTTGTACTGGAACGGCTTAGTGTATGCACCAAAACGAATCATGTCCTGACGACGATACGCTTCCGCAAACATTTCACGTCCACGTTCTGCCAACATGTTTGCTGGAGTCAATGAAGTTAAAGCCGATACACCCGCACGCTTACGCACATCGTTAAATGCTTTCAATGCTTCTGCATCAGCGTAAGTAGCTGGCGCACCCGCCGCTCTCCATTTAGCCTCAGCTTTCATCATTAAAATATCTGCATAACGGAATATAGGGAAGTCATTATCCAAATTTCTCGTTGAACCCAATTTGTAAGTGTACTTGCTAACACGAGCACCCGCTTGACGGTAACAG
>JAYTMW010000654.1:0-5622 GCA_043728105.1 Saprospiraceae bacterium
GTGTTACCCGCCCGTTCACCGATGCCATTAATCGTACATTCCACTTGACGGACACCGTTCATCACCCCTGCGATAGAGTTCGCCGTAGCCAAACCCAAGTCGTTGTGGCAATGCGCAGAAAGGATTGCTTTGTCAATACCTTTCACGTTTTCCATCAAATATTTAATTTTTTCACCGTATTGATATGGGAGACAATAACCTGTTGTGTCGGGAATATTAACGACTGTTGCGCCCGCTTTGATGACCGCTTCAACGACTTGCGCCAAATAATCATTGTCGGTGCGCCCTGCATCTTCGCAATAAAACTCAACATCTTCGACGTAAGATTTCGCCAATTTGACCGCACTCACGGCCCGCTTGATGATTTCTTCTCTTGTTGAATTAAATTTATATTTTATATGAGAATCACTCGTGCCTAAGCCCGTATGTATGCGAGGAATTTTAGCATATTTCAAAGCGGCTGCACACACCTCAATGTCTTTTTCAATCGCTCGGCTGAGTCCACAAACCGTTGCGTGTTTCACGATTTTGCAAATTTCCTCAACAGATTTAAAATCTCCGGGGCTTGAAATTGGAAAACCCGCCTCAATAACATCCACGCCAAGCTCGTCGAGAGCCGCCGCAATTTCAAGTTTTTCGGGTGTGTTTAATTTGCAACCAGGCACTTGCTCGCCGTCTCGTAGTGTCGTATCAAAAATATGGATGCGCTTAGTATCGCTCATTGCGTAGTTTGTTTATAAAATTTATAGTAGAACTTGGTTAGTATGTAATGATGAATTATAAATGTTGTAGCTTATTCAAAAATCAATTACTAATTGGATTTTATGTTTCCGCTTAAAAATTGTCTTTATGATGATAGCGGTTTTTATATCTTTACCACTGAAAATTACCCAAAATACTGAGGGGCCTATTTTTAAGACGTAAAAATAACTTTAAGGTAACTTCAAAGATACTTTAAAGGTTGTGAGACACGTCATTAAGTTTAGTAAGCCTTACAGTGTTCAAGAAAGAATATTTTTTTCATAAAGTATTGATTATCAATTAGTTATAAAATAAATTGTTACGATGCCCACAAGCATTTTGAGAAACACACCGACCACACAAGACCATCTTTTTATGCTTGTGAAAACGCTCTCCAAAGCCGAGAAGCGTAACTTTCGCCTATACGTAACCCGCAACCAAGACAGTGAGGAACTGAAATTTATCCGCCTTTTTGATGTCATGGACAAACAAAAAGACTACGATGAAGCAACTATTTTTAAGAAAGTACCCGAAATAAAAAAGGAACAACTTTCTAACTTGAAGGCACATCTTTACAAACAATTGCTCACAAGTTTGAGGCTTCTGCACAAACAAAAAAATGCGGATATTGATATTCGGGAACACATTGATTACGCTAAGGTACTGTATAACAAAGGTTTATACATTCAATCTTTACGCATATTAGACAAGGCCAAAGGCATGGCACAAGTCAATCATCAAGATTTATTGATTTTAGAAATCGTAGAATTTGAGAAATTAATTGAAAGCCGCCACATCACCCGCAGCCACGAAGGCAGAGCCAACGAGCTTGCCACGGAAGCCAAAACGACCATGCGCCGTTTGACCAATGCAAGCCTTCTATCAAATGTGTCGCTACAACTATATGGTATGTACCTCCAAATGGGTCATGCTCGAAATCAAGAGGATTTGGAGCGTATTGACACTTTTTTAAAGGAAAACATTCCCAATACACCCATCAATAAAATGGGCTTTTTTGAGAAAGTTTACTTTTATCAAAGCCACGCTTGGCATCACTATATCAATCAAGATTGGAAAAATTATTACAAATTTGCCTACAAATGGGTCGAACTTTTTGAGGACGAATCCATTATGAAAATCAACGACACATCGCTGTACTTGAAAGGTGTGCATAATTTATTGAACGCCCTTTTTATGACCCTCGACCACGAAAGGTTCTCTAAAATATTGACTAACACCGAGTTATACCTTAAAAAACATGCTGATACGTTGGATGAAAACACCCGTAGTTTGGCTTTTCATCATGTTTATTCTGCCAAAATCAACAAACATTTTCTGGAAGGCTCATTTACTGAGGGGGTCGGTTTAGTTCCCGACATTGAGGAGCAACTCAAAGAATTTAGCTTCCGTTTGGACGAACATCGCATTATTATTTTTTATTATAAAATAGCCTGTCTTTATTTCGGTTGCGGTAATTTTGACAAGGCTTTGGATTATTTGAACCGCATCATCAACCTCAAATCAAGCAATTTGCGGACTGATATTCAATGCTTCGCACGTCTATTACACCTTATATGTCACTACGAAAAAGGACATTTTGCGCTTTTAGAATATCTCATAAAATCCGTTTATCGTTTCCTTTTGAAAAACGGTGATATGAGTGCCGTGACGCAAGAAGTTTTAAAATTCTTAAAAAAATCGCTCTACATCAAGCAAAAAGATATGGTTGGTGAATTTTTAGAGCTAAAAACGCACTTGGAAGACATCGCTCAAAGCCCATTTGAACGCCGTTCATTCATTTACCTCGACATCATTGCTTGGTTGGAGTCGAAAGTGGAAGGCAAAACGGTGGAGCAAGTGAGTAAGAAAAAGTTTTTGGAACGGGAGTTTAGGCGGGTGAAAATGGCTGGGGTTTTGAAGAATTTGGAGCATTAAAAAAGTAAACCGCCAAAAGGTTTTGAGTCTTTTGGCGGTTTATAAAATGTTGATAGCCAATGCTTTACACATTTATTTTTTCAAAAAGTCTCCTCGCTTCAATATGAAAATCAAGCATTGCGGGTGCGCCACTACACACAGTTTCACCTTGACAAATCGTAACTTCGCTTACAGACGTATAGACATAAACCATTTCGTTTTTAGGGAGAACTATCCAAACGCATTGAACGCCCGCTACAAAATATTCGACAATTTTCTTTTGAACATCCTCCATATCATCTGTTTTTGATATAACCTCGCATACCCATGAAGGCGTTTGCGAAATATCATCATCCATGACATTCAATTGATTGGCGGTGTAATAAGCTAAATCAGGCTTTCTTAACTGAGTATCAGAAGTATCCGTTTCCATTTCAGCGCAAATCATACCGTGATTTCTGAATGCCTCTGTATTAAAGAAAAGCCTTAAAATAGCGGCTTCAATAAGTGCTTGATATTTTTTCATAGATTCAGTTCTCTCAATGATGCCATTATTCCATTCATATTTAAACCCGTCCTCTCGGTCAGAATATCTTGTGCGATACTCTTCTTTTGAGATATATTTTTTCTTTTTTTCTAATCCTATAACTCGATTAGACCTTAAACTTACACTTGCCATGTTTAATTTTTTGACAAAAATAATGCTTTTTATTGAAAATACTGAGGGGGTACTTCGGTTTCTATAAATTAAAAATCAATCTGCATTTCCATCACTTTCTTAGTATCCAAATTCACTAAAACCTTTAAGTTTTTGTTCACCGAGCCACCTTGCCAACGCACGATAGCCACGCCGTCTTCCAAAGTGTAAAGGTCAATTTTTTTGCCATTGATGCGGGTCAAATCTTCAATGGTTGAACCAATTTGGATGCCTTCTGCCGTCTTCCAATCGCCTTTTCGGATGATAGCAACTTCTAATTTTTTATACTCTTGACCTTTTTTCCAAGAGATTTCCAACTCATTATCAGAGTTCGGATAAATCACCGTTTTTACATCACCTCTATTCACTCGTGCGACATTTTTCTCGCCGTAAATCCGCTTTAAATCCGCTTCCGACATCGAAGAAATAATGTTGCCAACTTGCTGTTTGGGCATGACCGTAAAATTGGAAGCGGGCGTTTCTGCCGTGGGTGTGACCGAAGCCGATTCTGTTACATTGGGCTGCGTAACGGTATTTGATTCTTGATTGTTTTTATTGTTTTTACAAGAAAAAAAGGTAATAAGGGCGAGTGAAAACAGTAAACGAAATTTAGATAAGTCATTCATAATCAAATAGTTATATTTTAAACAAAGTTAGAATTTTTGCACAAATTTAATACAGATTTTTTTTAAAATAAATGATAAAAATCATCGCTTAAAAGAACGCTTAAATCCTACATTTGCACATCTTTTTTAAAACAAATTTGTTTATAAAAATGAACTACAAATTTATCGAATTTGCGAATTTACGAATTTACGAATTTTAAAATTATGAAAATAAAAATCGCCGACCTCCGCCAAGACTATCTACTCGAATCCTTAGATGTTTCGGATGTAAATACGAATCCTTTTTTGCAGTTTGAAAAATGGTTTAATGAGGCTCTAAAATCCGAAATTTTAGAACCCAATGCCATGACTTTGGCAACCGTTTCGAGCGAGGGCAAGCCTTCCGCACGGGTTGTTTTGTTGAAAGGTTTGGATACTGAGGGGTTCGTTTTTTACAGCAATTACAAGAGTCGAAAAGCACAAGACATGGCTCAAAATACACACGTGGCTCTGTGTTTCAATTGGTTGGATTTGCAGCGTCAAGTGCGCATCGAAGGCATCGTTGCGAAGGTGTCGGATGAGATTTCTACGGAGTATTTTAACAGCCGTCCGAAGTCAAGTCGGATAGGTGCATGGTCGTCGCCACAAAGCCAAATTGTAGGAAATAGAGCTTTTTTAGAAGAAAACTATAAGGAATTGTCCCAAAAATACGAAAATACTGAGGGGGTGCCACGCCCCGAATTTTGGGGTGGCTACATCGTGAAGCCTACATTGATTGAGTTTTGGCAAGGCCGAAGCAGCCGCTTGCACGATAGAATTGTGTATGAAAAAACGGAAAGCGGGGCTTGGAAAATTGAGCGATTAGCACCTTGATGGTTATTGGTTATTGGTTATTAGGTTATTAGGTTATTAGGTTATTGAGTTATTTGCTTGAATAACCAATAACTCAATAACCAATAACCAATAACTCAATAACCAATAACTCAATAACCAATAACTCAATAACCAATAACTCAATCCCGATATTTATGATGCCATTTATTTTTATGATGCCCTTTTCCTTTCTTATAATAACGGGGCGCATCGTCGCAATGGCGAGGCTCAACATAGACCCAGTAACCCCTTTGCCACACATAATCTCTCACGTAATCATCCCAAACCCAACGTCCGTCCACCCACGCATAATCGGGGCCGGGGCAAGCAGGGCGTTCAATTCTACGAGGTGGCGGCGGCTGTGGATAACCAATTTGAACCGAAATTTGAGCAGATAAATCGCCCATAAAAGAGCTTGCGCATAAGACAAAGAGTAGCAATAATTTTTTCATTTGTTTCATCTTTTTTATGATTTAATAAATATGATTTTTATAAATCAAAAATAGATAACAACTTGCTACCTTATCGTTAAGATAAGTTTAAAGAGAGACGAAAGGCGGTTAAAAATGTCTTAACAGGTGTGTTAAGGTGTTGTTTTTCTTAACATTTCCTTTGAAAACGGTACTTTTTGCTTGGAAATCTCTAAAAAAGTGTAAAAATACTGAGGGGCCTCCGATGTACGATGTTGGATGTACTTTATCAAGACGGCAAAAGTTATAGTCAAGGCGGCACTCAAGAGTCATATGACCATGATTATTCTCATTTAGGCGAAGGCAAAGTGATACCACATGG
>JAYTMW010000655.1:0-14065 GCA_043728105.1 Saprospiraceae bacterium
AGAATAGCTTTTTGATATTTCTTTAATTTATCCATGATGTGATTAATTGAATATCTGTTTAGCCCATTTTTACAGAAAACTTAGGTGGATGCAGTCCCGCATTTTTCAAAAGTTGACGTAAATTGACTACATTTTGCCTATTCAATTGAAGCAAATCTACGGTAGCTCTACCAATATCAGTTTGTCCTAATATAAGTAAATCGTCATCACTCCATTGAAAATGCTCTATCCATTGTGATTTTCGGGGATTAAAAAGGGATACTAATTGACCTGTAAGTGGGTCAAAATGTTGTATATTTTGTTTCTTGAAACCATTGCAACGCCCACAACATCGTGCAATGTTGAACAATTTAGACGTGCCGCCTAAAATAAGTGGTATGATATGATCAAAATGGAAGAAATCCGAAGAATAGTTTTCAGGATATAAGCAATATTCACAAAACCCATTTGACAATTGTGTAACCTCTTTTTGAACATAAATAGAAATGTAAACATCAGGCATTTGCGGAGCGATTTAATCCCAAATTGGTCATCAATTGTGGTAAAGTGATGCCTTGAAGTTGCGCTAACTCAACGAGATATGTCATGCGTTCAAGTCGTATTTGTTCTTCTAAATCCGTTAAATCCATAAAATCAGTGTATTCTAAATCAGAAATTGTTTCCGCTTCCAATTTTCTAACCAATAGTTGATAGCGTTCAATTTTCTCTTTTGGCAAGGCTGTTTGGTTAATTTTACCCAATAGAAAACGCTCACGATAGGATTTATCGGTCGTTTTTTTCTGCGTAATTAGTGCATTTACAGATTGTACAAAACGTTCCATTTCAACTAACGGCATTTGAGAAACGTCTTTTAATAAAGTTTGAGCATCCATATTCGATTACTTTTTTACAAAAATAAACCATTTTTTCAAAATTATTATAAAAAATGACTCATTTTGATTGATTTAATTTTTACAACTTTAATGCTGTTTTACTTGAACATTGATTTAAAGGGAGACCCCTCAGTATTTTTAGAAAATCCAATAAAACAAACATTAAAAAGGGCATTTCTTGTTTTAATAAAAAATCTAAATTACATTTGTTTAATCAAACATACATTCAGAGAAACCTACTATGAATCAAAAAGAAAAAGAATTTCATCAACAAAAGCTTGCAACACTTTACATGTCTATCCATCTTACTGTTCTCTACGAAAATGATTTCAAAAAACAAGTGGGAGGAATAAAAGGCTTAGAACAATACCGCAACGGGATTTTGGATAATATAAACGCAGAAAGAAAAATCTTAGGGCTTCTAAAAAGATAATAATATGGAAAAGTTCAAATACGGCAATCATAAAGCCTTTTATGAAAAACTTTGGCAATTAGAAACCGAAGAAGAAAGAATGTTAGCTCTAAAAGATTACCTCCTAAGTTTACCCTTAGAAGGTATGTTAGAGTTTAATAGTTGGAATGCAAAAGGGCTATCTATCGGGATTGATAAACAAATCAAAAAAGGGTTGACCGAAGAAGATAAAGCATGGTTCAAACAACAATTTTCTTCATTTGATGATGTGGAAGAAGTTATCAAACGTCGGAAAGCGGCTTGATATACCCTTAGTATTTCCACAAAAAAAGGCAAAGCGAAATGAATCGCTTTGCCTTTTTTTATATTCACAATCGCAACTACATCCCCTCAATCTTCTTCAAAAGCCCCTCCGTTTCAGAAGCATCTTCGCCGTGTACTTTTGCCAATTTTATGGCTTTTTCAGCGTGTTCTTTGGCTTTATTTTTATTTTTCAATTTGAAATACAAAGCTGCAGCCGTGTCGTTGAACATAAAATTATCATCACTTTTTATGGATGCCAAAGACCATTTTACGGCTTTTTCTAAACGCTCTTTTTCGTCCACTTGCTCATAAAAAGTCCAAGCGGCGTTGTTCAAAAAACCTGTGTTTGCGGAAGGATATTTGTCGAGATAAGTCTCAAAATTTTTAATCATGGTAGGCAAATCTTGCTTCATTTGAGCCAATTGAATGGTGGCTAAAATCAACATTTGCTCAGATTGGTCTTTTGAAACGTGCTGATTGAGGTAAGTTTTAGCATTTGCAACGTCTAAAACTTGGTTATCGTCCACAAATCTTTTGATGATTTCATTGCACGGCTCAAATAAAATACGAAACTCTACCAACTCTTTTTGATAGTTTTTATCAAACGCAGTTCTATTGTTAACGATGTATTTGTAGGCTTTACTTTCTACTTTTTGGGTACTATTAATGAGTAAATCCATGTTTTCCTTCGTACCCAAATCCTTTTGCGTATCCATATAAACATTCATCACATCGGAGGCAATTTGGCTTTCGCCAGATTTGGTGGCAGCATCCAAAAGATTTTTCACAAAAGCGGGGTCTCTTTCGCCTTTATCAAACCGCTTTTTCAAGGTAAAAAATTGCTGATTTGGGTTGGCGGCACTTTTTGCGACATTAATAAAATTAGCCGCAGGCATCATGCCCATTGATTTATGCACCAATTCGCCATCGCCAGCAATGAAAAGATAAGTCGGATAGGCTCTGATTCTGTATTTTTTTGCCAAATCAGGTCCTTCGCCATTTTCCATATCCATTTTAACGTTTATGAATTGTTTGTTGAAATAGTCGCCTACTTCTTTTTGTGGGAAAACGTCGGCAGCCATTTTTTTGCAGGGGCCACACCAAGTCGTGTAGGCATCCATGAAAATGACTTTATTTTCGGCTTTTGCTTTTGCTAAAATATCCGCCCATTTGGTGTCGTGCGAAACGAAGTCAATGCCTTGCGCACAAAGCATATTGGCGATAATAACAAAAAGCACTGTTGATAGAGATTTCATGTTTGGAATCTTTTTAAATGATTTAGGAAAAAGGTTTGTGTTATTTTAAAAACTCAAAATTAAGATATTTTGTTGTTATTTGTTGAATTAGAAAATACACCCCTCAGTATTTTTACTATAAAATTCTAAAAAATGTAATTTAATTACCACATTCAGAATTATTTTGTATTTTTGACTTTCTAAAACGAAAAAGAGAAAACCTATGGTTATAATAACAAAGAAGAAATTGGTTGAATTTTATGAGCGTTATCCCGACTCTGAAAATGCGCTAAATGATTGGTATAAAATTGTAAAAAATGCGGATTGGTCTAATTTTAATGATGTAAAAGCGACTTTTAGTACAGCCGATTACGTTGGAAATGAGCATTTTGTTTTCAATATCAGAGGTAATAACTATCGCTTAGTTGCTATGATTTTCTTTAAAAAACGTACTGTTTTTATAAGATTCATTGGCACACATGCTGAATATGATAAAATTAATGTATCAAAGATTTAAAAATTTTAGACGATGAAAAAAAATACATTAACGCATGATGAATATTTAGATACCATGCAAGAAATTGAAAAATATCTTCAAAAAACAACTCAAAATGGTAGTTTTGAGTCACTCACGAATGAGGAAGCTGAACGGCTCAAAATGCTTTCAATTTTGGCAGAGCAATACGAAGATTCTATTCCGATGATGCCTTTGAAAACGCCTCAAAATCTTTCAAGCATGTTAAAATTGAAAATGGTCTCTTTGAATATTCGACAAAAAGAAATGGCAGAATTGCTCGGCATCGCCGAATCTCGCCTTTCCGAAGTGCTTTCGGGCAAGCGGCGGGTCAACATGGATTTGGCTAAAAAACTGCACACTATTTTACACATTGAAGCGGAATTTATTTTGCAAACAGCTTGATTTAATTACGAGATTACAAGATTACGCATTACGAGATTATCTACACAAAACCTTGACAATCAATTATTTATGAAAAAACTATTCATAATTACCTTAGCATTTTTATCTATTCATTTTCTTTTCTCACAAGAAAAAACGGATAAATTACTCGTTGATATTTTGAGCAAACAGCCTGATAAATTTGGCAAAATTCTGAAAAACGGTAAAGATTTGAGGGTGCAAATTATCTATACTCAAATCAATCGAGATGCTCAAAATCGTCCGTCTTTTACATCTTATAATTATCGGGTGAACAAAGATGAGTATTTTTATCCTGCCTCTACGGTCAAGTTTCCAGCTTCGCTTTTGGCTTTGGAAAAACTGAATGGGTTGCGCATCAATGGTTTGGATAAGCACTCACCCATGCTCACGGATTCGTGTGAGGGCATCCCGAATTACCCCCCTCAGTATTCCGACGATACGAAGGAGGACGGCATCCCAAGCGTGGCGCATTACATCAAAAAGATTTTGATGGTGAGTGATAATGATGCGCATAATCGCTTGTATGAGTTTATGGGGCAAGAGCTTTTTAATAAAAATTTGTATCTGAAAGGCTATAAAAATGTCCGCATTGTGCATCGTTTGCAGAACCCAATGAGCCGTGAGCAAAATCGTCGGAGCAATCCAATTCGGTTTTATAATGCGGCGGCAAAACAGGCTGAGTCAATTGATACGGTTACGCAAATTGACCCAATATCTTACGTAACGAAGACTAAAATAATTGTAAATAAAGGTTTTCAAGACAAAGATTTGGTGTATGCGCAACCCACGCTCACGAGTGCCACGTGGTTTGAATCACCTCAAAAAATAGGCATTGGCAAAGGTTTTATGCGCAACGACCAAGTGGTGAACGAGCCTTTTGACTTCACAACGAAAAATTATTATGCCCTCGAAGACCAGCAAGCGGTTTTGCGAGCGGCCCTTTTCCCAGAAAGCATTGCGCCTGAAAAACGCTTTAATCTGACCGACGAGGATTACCGTTTTGTGTGGAAATATATGTCGCAATTGCCCACCGAATCCACGTATCCGCCCTACGCAAAAGACACGGCTATGTACGACAGCTATTGCAAGTTTTTGATGTTTGGCGACAATAAAAAACCGATGCCCAAAAACATCCGCATCTTTAATAAGGTGGGCGACGCTTACGGTTTTTTGTTGGACAATGCCTATATCGTTGATTTTGATAAAGGTGTGGAGTTTATGCTTTCGGCTATTATTTATTGTAATTCAGATGGCATTTTTAACGATGATAAATATGATTACGATGCAGTGGGTTATCCGTTTTTGGGTAATTTGGGTAGAGCTATTTATGACTATGAAGTTAAAAGAGTTAAAAAAGTAAAGCCTAATTTATCGAAATTTAGATTTGAGTATGATTTGAAAAAGTAAAGGAGGCCCCTCAGTATTTTTCATAAAAAATGTAAAAAAATCTATTTTATAACCCTAACCCTCCAAGAGTTTGAAACTCTTGGAGGGTTTTTTACGTCATTTTCACACATTTTAACTAAAACCAACCAATTTTAAATAAACACTAACCAAGTGATAACTACGCTTAACACAATAGGCTGCGTTCTTTGTCATATCAATTCAATACAAACCATTTTTTTACAATTAAAATAATTGACCGTATGGAAAAGAACATTTTTTTATCAGCCCTTCTTTCTGTTGTTGCTTTTAGTTTTATGAATGCTCAAAACGTAGCCGTGGGTTTGCGGGTGGGCGCATCTTGGCAAAATGTTCAATCAAGAGACGTGACAGCACTTGGATTTAACAATATTTCTGTAGCCTCTTTTGGCGCAGTTGCGGACGTAAAGCTGACCAACAACATTACTTTTCACCCTGAAATTAACTATACAGAAAAAGGTTTCAAAACCAATGTTGGAACAGATTTGAGTCTTTTTGGCACGTCGCTTCCGATTGGTGCGAGGGCTACAACGGTGGTGAAATATATAGATGCGCCTTTGACTATCAAATATAATTTTGGCAATACAGAAGGTGTACATTTTTACGCTATGGCGGGACCAACTTTGGGTTATGCGTTGAGTGGCAACATCGAATCTTACGCAAAAGTGTTGATTACGGATATAAAAATTGCGACAACTGAAATTGATTTGTCGGCTCAAAACTACAAGCGTTTTGAAGTCGGCGGTGTCATCGGTGCGGGCGTGAATTTGCCCATTGGGAATGGCAATATTTTCATAGACGGTCGCTATACACATAGCTTTATGGATGTCTATGAAGTGCCTGTTGTGGGTGCGAAAGTGCGCAATAAAGGTTTCGGTTTTAGCTTAGGTTATAGCTTTAACTTGAACTAATAGACGGTTTTAGAACAGCAAATTATCACATAATTTATAAGAAAACTTCACGAGTTAATACATTGATTTCCAATGACTTACGCTCGAAAAAGTTGATTTTTCCTACTTTATTTGCACCCGGCTTGTTGTAGTTGATTTTTCAACATGAACTCATTTTTTTCTATTATAAAACATAAAAACCGATTTAAAGAAACTCATTTTATTTGGTTTAAGTCTTGAATCCTTTGGAGCTTTGTGGAAGACTTTTGGCGGTTGCTGAAAGTCTTTTTTTTTATTCAAAACTCGCCCTACAAATATCTGTATCATCGCTTTTCCTTTTTAAAGTTATATATGTTTTAGCATCTTCTTTTTTTGAGTAAAACAAAACATCTTCATTCAAAAAAGCCTCATTGATGTAATTGATTTCCATGTTTCTGGGCTTCACATTTGGCTCAATTGCGTGAAGTGCATCGAGCATCCATTCCACATATTTCACGTTATTGACGTGACCCAACATATCCAAATCACTATAAACCACTTTCCGTTCAGAAGTTAGTACCCCCTTCCCGCCGATTGCGGGATTTCCTGCGTCAACAGTATTTTGGAGTTTTTGCGGCACACTACAAGTCGTTTTTTTTTCAGAAAGTGGTGAATCAAAATCGAGAATCCTGCGTGGGCGATGCGTTTCAGCATCCAAAGAAAGCCAAATTGAATAGGCACAACACACGACTTTTCCTTCGTTATCCACAATTTCCAAATGGCGGTGTGGAAAAGCGGCAAATTGACTCACCCACGTACTCACATGCAACGTCTCTTGCCATTGCGGATAACGTAACACATTGATATTCAAGCGATTAAGTACCCAAATCAACCCACGCTCCTGCATACTAAAAAAATCGTATTGCCGATTAAAGGCATGACCATTCGCCACTTCTTGAAAAAAATTCAATAAAGTAGGCAACGTCGCTTCACGATTTTTATCAACCATGTAGGCGTGTAAGCAAAAGGATTCCGTCCAAATTCCGTCTCTCTCCATTCAAAAATTAAAAATTAAAAATTCAGAATTAAATGGGGCTGGTGTAAAAGTAAAAAAGACTTGTAGAGTTTGGTGAAACTCGACAAGTCTTTTTTAATTAGTTGATAACGGATAGTTGATAGTGGGTAAAATGTCCGTTATAAACTATCCGTTATAAATTATCCATTATTAAAGTGCTTTCAACAATTCTACGTAGAAAACCAAGTCGGAATTGGCAGGTATTGTGCCTGCGACACGCTCGCCATAACCCAATTTTGCCGGCACTAAGAATACAGCGGTAGAGCCTTCTTTCATCAAAGCTACTCCCTCGTCCCAACCTGGAATCACTTGACCAACGCCTACGGGGAAGATGAGTGGTGAACCACGTTCGTAAGATTCATCGAACTTTTTGCCGTCTTTCAATGCGCCATAATAATTTACAAAAGCAAATTTATTCTCACCGATTGCTGCACCTTTTCCTTCTCTAAGGATTACGTATTTTAGACCAGTAGCCGTAGTCTGCACGTTCGGTAAAGTACCTGCTGCGAAGCTTTTTGACAATGTAGTCATAGAATCTGCTACTGTTTTTGCACGACCCATAAACACCGTCTTTGAATTTTCAAAAGCGGTTTGAGCTGCTTTGATTTGATCTTTCAAACCCTCAGCACGTTCCTGTACGACCATTTGTTTCTTTTGAGCCAAATAACCTTCTTTTTCTTGTGGATTAAGGGTTGCCAAAAACTGTGTTTCGCTCATTACATCTTTCAAAGAGATAACAAATTCAGCATTTTTAGCACTGTCCAAACCTTGTGGTTTTATTTTGAAAGTATCCAATTTCATTGTGAAAGTCGTAGAATCTCCTTTTTTCATCGTCAAAAGACTCGTTAATAGGAAATGATAAATTGGATCTTTTATTTTCTTCGGATCGTCAATTGGGCTTTTTGCACTTTGACCTGATTGCGCTGTTGAGAACAATTCTTTACCGTCTTTTTTTAAAACGAAATCGAAAACGGCTATATCGCCGATTTTAGCTACGGGGCCGCTACCGCTACGGTGAACTGTTCCACCACCACTTTTTTTACAAGCTGCCATACCCATAAGCACTAATGCAGCCAAAACAAGCATTCTTAAATTTTTCATTAATTTGTTTTTTATTATTTTTATAAAATTTAGATTATTGAATTATTGGTGATTAGTGATTGGTTATTTGTGATTGGTTAGTTAATCACCAATCACAAATCACCAATCACTAATTTCTCTGCATATTGAGGTAAAAGGTTTTTAAATTTATCAATTGTTGCTCGCAAAGACGCATAAGAATAACCGCCCGAAGCGTTTTTATGTCCGCCGCCGTTGAAGTGTTCTTTACACAATTCTTGAACGTTAAAATCACCTTTTGAGCGCATTGAAATTTTTACAATAGTGGGTTGTTCCGTAATGAAACAAGCCAATTTTACATCTTTCATAGACAACAGATGATTCACAATCCCCTCAGTATCACCTCTTTGTATATCGAAAACTTCATAATCTTTCTTTGTGAGCCACACGATGCCCGTTTTAAACTCTGGCAAAACATCCATCCGATTGGTCAACGCATGACCCAAAAGACGGAGGTTTTTTTCGGGTAAACAATTGTTGATTAGGTCTTGCAATTTGTAATCATCTACACCTCGTTCCACTAAATCTGCCACAGTGCGGAAGAGTTTTGGGGAGGTTGCATATTTAAACGAACCTGTGTCGGTGATTATGCCTGTATAAAGACATTCGCCAACTGTTTTAGTAATTTTATCGGCATCATCCAAAGAGCGAATAAAATCGACGACCAATTCAGAAGTCGAAGAAGCTGTAATATCCGACAGCATATAATCCACAAAAGGCTCTGGCTCACGGTGATGATCAATCATTATTTTGACCGCTTTGAGTGGTCTAATAATTTCGCCCATCTTATCAATCCTATCCAACGCATTAAAATCAAGCGCAAAAATGACATCCGCCGATTGAATTGCTTGGCGGGTGCCTTGCTGATTGATGTCATAAATTAAGATTTTATCCGAATCAGGCATCCATTCAAAAATAGCGGGAAACTCAGACGGGAACGCCACCGTAATAGAATGACCCAATTGCTTTAAATAATGATACAAACCCAGCGACGACCCAATGGCATCACCATCAGGATTGCGATGCGATGTTATCATTATTTTCTTTGGCTCGTTGAGCAATTGTTTTACATCCTGAATCAGCATACCAAATTAGTTTTTTCCAAATATGTACTTTTTGGAATCGCAAAGATAGATTTTAGATTTTAGATTTTTAGATTTTAGATGTGAGATTTTAAATAAACGGTTTTTAAAATCAAGCATCAAAAATCTAAAAATTAAAATCTAAAATCTATCTTTGCGGCGATTGAAGAGACTTTATCAAAAATTACTTTTTTTCTAAAACTATAACTCCTTTATTTTCAATTAGTTAATTAAAATTTTAACAAGAATTATTTATAAAATCACCTAAAATAGGAATTTATGTCAAGTAATAGAACTTTCACAATGATTAAGCCTGATGCCGTTGAAGCGGGTAATATCGGTGCTATTTTAAATGATATTTGCGCTGCTGGTTTCAAAATCGTGGCGATGAAATACACGCAACTTTCGGCTGCAAAGGCGGGCGAATTTTATGAAGTACACAAAGAGCGTCCTTTTTATGGTGAATTGGTTGAGTTCATGTCTCGTGGCCCAATCGTTGCCGCTATCTTGGAAAAAGAAAACGCTGTTGCTGATTTCCGTACTTTGATTGGGGCGACAAATCCTGCAAACGCTGCTCCTGGCACCATCCGTGCGAAGTACGCAAAAAGCATGGGCGAAAACGCTGCTCACGGTTCTGACTCTGATGAAAACGCTGCCATTGAAGGTGCTTTTCACTTTGCGGGTACTGAAATTTTTGGGTAAATTTCCTCAAAATACTGAGGGGGTAAATAAAAAAGCATTTTGATTAGGTTCAGAATGCTTTTTTTATTATTTTTGTCAAAAGAGATAGTAAAGAAAAAAAGGATTTATTCAAATAGAATTCAACAATGAAAAAGAATAAAGGCATAGTAATAGAAAATCTTATTGAAGTGATTGACAGAGCTAATATATCTATACTCCTTCATTTAACTTCAAAAAATCCTGACTATAATTCAATTCAAAATTATAAGGAAATCAAAGCGAAAGCAATATCGGAGTTGTTGTCGTTACTGCCAATTCTTGACATAAAAGAAGAAATTTTGGCTTTTTATCATTCTTCAAGTTCACAAGTGAATGTACGACAAAAGCAAATTGCGTAATTTTTGTTGAAAATACTGAGGGGGTACCCCTAAAACAAAAAAGTGATTCGAGTTTAACTTGAATCACTTTTTTTATATAAAATATTGATTATCAATATTTTAAACATTATTATTATCCATTACTTATTACCCATTAATTAACTCTCCTCGTTCCGCTTTTCATCAATCGTTCCACCGCCAAAGCCAGCGTTTGTGGGTTTTGCATACGCCAATTTATGTCATTGAAATCTGCCCCAAAATGCGCATAATCATCAATGCGGGTGCTGTGCATTTCTTCTTCCACGTGTTGAAAAGTATTGAGAAAAACAATCCAACCACCATTGAAAGAGTCTTGACATTCCTCTGCCCATTCAGCGTAATAATCGTCGCCATCGCCATGAAAATTCAAGACATTTTCCATGATGAGAATGAACTTAGAAATGCCCGAATCCAACATTTTTTCTATCACATTCCGTTTTAGGTGCATGATGTCGTTGTGGATGGCATCGTTCCATTCGCCGATAAACTCCATGATGGCAACACCCGTTTCATAGTCGGCGGACAGCACTTTTGTGTATAAAGTTTCGGCATCAAAAAAATCCCAACGGGGATGAATGTAGTAGTTGTAAATCGTATTTTCAGCCACCATGTCGTTGTAGGTGCGACCGTAGAAAGGCGACTGCTCATCTTCTTCTGAGATGTAAAATTCGTCACGCCAACGATAAAAGGGTTCTATATCAACCATTTTTGGAAATTAAAAATTAAAAAACTAAAAATTGATGTCGGATTTTAAATTGAGTTTCATTACTTTTCTGTCGCAAATGTATCTACTTTTATGTGGATTTAAAACCCTCTATTCTGATAAAAGTTTAAAAAAATAGGATGAAAAAAATAGTATTTACTGGCCCCGAATCAACGGGAAAAACCACGCTTTCGGAGCAAATAGCGGCTCGTTTTGGGGTGCCACATATTTTGGAAGCGGCTCGTTTGCATTTAAAAAATATGCCTAAAAACACTCGATACAGTTATGAGGATTTGTCCGTAATTGCATACAAACAATTGGTGATTGAGAATGTGTCTTGGGAGTTTGAAACAGCCGACGAGTTAGTAAAAATACCCTTCATCGTGTGTGATACAGATTTGATTACCATTAAAATTTGGTCGAATGAAGTATTTGGGAAATGCGACCCTATGACATTACAAAATATTGATAATCAATCACTTAAGTATGAAAAAGAATTGTACTTTTTATGCTCACCCGAAGGTGTAACGTGGGAAGATGACCCATTGCGTGAGAATCCACACGACCGTGACCGCTTGTTTGAGTTGTATGAAAAAGAGTTAAATGAGTACAAAAAAAACTACAAAATACTGAGGGGGTCGGTTGAAGAGAGGTTTGCGGCAGCCTGTTCAGAAATAAGCGATTTGATGAATATTTTTTGATTTTTTTAAATTAAAAATCGTAGATTTGTTGTAAATTCAATTAAATGTCTTATTCAAAGTATAAAAAATATAAAGATTTAGAGCGTTTAGACTTAGAGATTAAAATAGAATCCATAGGTTTTAATGCGTTATCTATCGAGCCAAGTGAATGGCTTTTGACAACATTCAAGCACAATTCTGACTTGCCCAATGCGACGGAAAAAGCAAAAAGCGAATTTTTTATTGCCCCTATTTTGACTGAAATTATTCACCGCAATCGCAGTAAAGTCACCTTCTTTTCTGGCTACGAATTTAACGTTGAAAAATCATTAGGTTTAATGGGTCATTGTGATTTTCTAATATCTCGAATCCCTAAATCTCCGATGATTCAAGCCCCTGTTTTGTCCGTAGTTGAAGCCAAAGATGATAATTTTGAGAAGGGAAATCCTCAATGTATTGCTCAAATGTATGCTGCTCAATTGTTTAATGAAAGGGCGGGTAAGCCTACACCTATTGTATTTGGGGCTTCAACATTTGGAGTCGCTTGGCAATTTTTAAAACTGGAAAACAAGACTGTACAAGTGGATACACATTTTTATTCGCTTCAAGATTTACCTAAAATATTAGGCATTTTGCAGCATATTATTGATTTTTATGAATAGAGAGTAGAATATTGCTACTGATGAGTTAAAATACTGAGGGGTAGGGGGACTAAACTACTCCTCGCCACGCCTCCAAAGACAATGCCTTTCAACCAATTTTCCCCCCAACTCTATTGTATAAACCTTGTGGTTTCCACGGCATTTGCTCGCCAAAATACATTCGGGCGTGGGTTGCAATGGGTGCGTAACCGTGCGAGGTCATAAAAAGGTGAGCCGTCTCGTTTTCTTCGGGAAAAGAAGCCATTTTAAAATGTTGAAACCGTTTTTTCATCAATTCTTGACCCGCATTTGGGCTGATAGCCAATATCAAACCATCGCCAAAAGTTGGAAAATATACGCCTTCAACCTTTTCATGGTTAACACACACAAAGCTGTCTTTCAAAAAAGGCTCTAAATGCTGCGCTCGGTCTTCGCCACTAATGCTTTTATCTATGTCAAATATTGCTTGCTTGTTGCTTGCTTCGTAAGGTTTTACGTTTTCTGAAATCGGTAAATTTTCAAGATTGATGTCGTTATAAAAGTCATAGCGACTCTCGGTTGTGAATCCTACTTTTTTGTAAACGGGTTCGCCCAAAGCCGTCGCAATTAGGTAGATATAGTCGCAATTGTGGCTCTGCAAAAAGGCTAAAAGATGTTCCGTAATTTGTTTCCCAATACCTTGATTTCGATAGTCGTTGTGTGTAATTATGGTTGAAAGCCAACCCGTTTTTTCGTGCAAAACAGCCGTGCCTGTCCCTACCAAAACATCATTTAGCAAGGCTTTGAAAGGGAAAATATAGTCCGCTTCAAGATAAAAACGGATAGGAAGACGAATATCAGCCCAATCTTTTGGTTGAATTTGGGGCAGTAAATCTAAATCTGATTTTGTTAATGGTACTATACGCATAACTTAAAAATTGATACTTCAAATATTAAAAAAAGCCCCCTCAATATTGAAAAATACTGAGGGGGTATATGTTGAAAAAAAATAACGACTTAAAATTTATTTCGCCAAAGCCGCTTCTTTCTCACTCACGTCCGCATCCACACTCTTCATAATAATCGTTTGATGACGGATAGATTCTTGATGAATCGCACTCAACAATTGAATCACAAACTCGTCGCTCAACTCATGTTTGCTGCCTTTTTGAACGGCGGTGTTCAGAATTTCATTCCAACGTTCTGGTTGAAGAATCGAGATATTATTGCGTTTTTTGTAGCGTCCGATGTCTTGCGCCATGCCCATACGACGACCCAAAAGGCTCAAAATTTCGTTATCTACTTCATCAATACGGACACGAATGGCCTCGATTGAGGTCAAAAATCCCGCATCACGCTCGGCTCTGATAACGATTTCGCCCATCATTTCTTTGTAACGATCAGGTGTAACTTGTTGTTTTGCATCCGACCATGCTTCGTCGGGATTGCAATGCACTTCCGTAATCAAACCATCGAAGTTCAAATCCATCATTTGTTGAGCCACTTCTTGCAACATGTGGCGATTACCGCAGATGTGAGAATTGTCGCCAATGATAGGCAAATCTGGAAAACGGCGCATCAATTCGATGGCATATTCAAAATGCGGAACATTGCGATATTGCGACTTCGCATGAGA
>JAYTMW010000656.1:0-4903 GCA_043728105.1 Saprospiraceae bacterium
AAGTGAGGTGCATACGTCACACGGGCGGGCAGATAGCGTGGTGCAAACGGCAACGCATGTGTATGTTTTTGAGTTTAAATATAATAAATCGGGTAAGACAGCTTTTGACCAAATTATTAAAAAAGGGTACGCTGATACTTATCGAGCATCGGGTAAAAATATTATTGGTATTGGTGTTAATTTTAGTGAAAAGAAAAAAGCGATTACGGGTTGGGTGGTTAAAGATTTATTGAATAATGATTAAATTTAAAAACGTCTCGATAAAAAAAGGCAAAACTATTATCTTAAATGATATTAATTTTGAGATAAAACAAGGTCAAAATTGGGCTATAATTGGCGAAAATGGTTCGGGCAAAAGTACATTATTGAACGCTATTGTCGAAAATATAACACCCGCTTTGGGGCAAATTAAGAGGTCTGAAAACCTAAAAACAGTTCTTTTTACGGGTGATTTCAAAGCGAATCGTCTTGTCAATCAATCCTATCAATATTATCAACAACGCTACAATTCTGATGATGCCGAGATTACGCCGACGGTTTATCAAATCATTCAAAATCAATTAAATCCGCTTTACACGGTTGATGCCAATTCTGTTGTATTTACTGAAAAATTATATACTGAAAATGACATCGAATATTACGCTAAGTTGTTGAAAATCAATCACTTATTGCATCGAAAAATCATCACGCTTTCCAATGGAGAAACCCGCCGAGTACGGCTTTTAAATGCCTTGCTCAAAAAGCCGCAATTGCTTTTGTTGGACAACCCTTTTGTAGGTTTGGATGTGGAAAGCCGCCAAATTTTGCATACCATTTTGCAAGATATTATGTTGGAAGGTATCCAAATTGTCGTCGTGTGTATGCACAATGAAATACCGCCTAATATTTCTAATGTTATTTTATTAAAAGAAGGAAAAATAGAAAAAATATGGAACGCAGAGACATCCCGAACCCTTTCGGGACTGAGGGGCCCCTCCGTGCGAGATTTGAAGCAAAATGAAGCGTTAAATACATCTAATTTAGACCAAACAATTTTATCAAAAATCAAAACAAAACCTACGTTTGATGACTTTGAATACGCCGTTAATTTTCGCAACATAACCATTCAATATAAAGGTGAAAAGGTAATAGATGGTATTGATTGGGTGATAAAAAAGGGTGAAAAGTGGGCTTTGATGGGCCCTAACGGCTCGGGCAAAAGTACGTTATTGAGTTTAATCATGGCAGATAATCCACAAGGCTATGGCAATGATTATGATTTGTTTGATAGAAAAAGGGGTAGCGGCGAGAGTATTTGGGATATAAAAAAACGCATCGGTTTTGTCTCGCCTGAGTTTCATCTTTATACAAACACGCATCGAAAAGTTTGGGAAATTGTGGCATCAGGGCTGTATGATACACCCCAATTAAACAAGACGCTTACGGAGGAAGAAATAGAAACCGTAAAGCTGTATTTGCATTTATTTGATTTGGATAAAGACAAAAATAAATTACTCAATCAATTGTCAATGGGTCAACAGCGTTGGGTTTTTCTCGCCCGTGCGTTGGTCAAAAATCCACCACTTTTGATTTTGGACGAACCGTGTCAAGGCTTGGATGAAGCCAATATGGTTTGTTTTCGACAATTGGTAAACGATTTGGTTGTGTCTTTGGATAAAACATTGATTTATGTCACGCATTATGAGGCGGAAATACCCGCTTGCGTGGATAGGGTTTTTAGGATTGAGAAGGGTATGAGGGTTGATACTACTTTTGGCGAGCAATAAAAAGCTATTGCCCGCCAAAAGTGGTATAAAATCTATGGTTTTGGCGAGCAATAAGTTTTTATTGCTCGCCAAAATTTTTTTTGCTTAAAATACTGAGGGGCCTCTATTTTGCATAAAATATTGATAACCAATAAGTTACACGTTTTATTGGCGGTTAAAACCGCCGCTACATAACAAAAAAACAATAGGCAGCAAACACGAATGCTTACTGCCTATTTTTATTAAGAATACTGAGGGGTCAAAAAAAACAATGTTATCAATCAACCAAAATCTCCTCCACCAACGCCCATTCCCGCCCAACCAAAACGAGCAACCACGCTTTCAGACTTGGTATGCGTTTGGCGTTGTCAGATTGGATGTATTTATGAATTTGCGCCCGCCCTTCATCCGCCACTTTTTGGAGAGTGTTTTCGTTTCCTTTTTTGATATATTTCAATTCAATAAGAAAATTATGCTTAGTGTCAACATTCGGGCGTTTGAATAAAAGTATATCGGGATAACCATTTTCCCATTCAGATTCACTCACCACATAATGCGCCGCCGACAGGCTTAGATAAGGAATAAGCAACATTTTGAGGTGTTTTTCATCAAATTTTTGCGCATCCCGCATGGATAAATCTTTATCAATCAATTCTTTGATAATCTGTAAAAAAGGGTGTGGGTCGTTGTTTTTGGATAATTCTACTAAGGAATTGCGAATTGTTGAAACCTTACGATTTAAACCCGTTTCTCGTTCCGAAATATCCACAAAATAGTCGTAATATAATTCCGCAACAACCCGATTCGGAATTTTAAAACGATATAAACCTTCCTGTATATCAACGATAGAAATCCAGCCCAAATAAAACAAAAGACTAATCATATCTTCATCCGTGATGGATTTTTCGAGGTTGAAAAAATCGGTAATTTGAGCGGTGAGTATCCCCTCGGTAGTGAGCTGTTTTAGAATCGGAATAAACTCCTCTTCTCGTTGTTGAATGTTAAAAACCTTTTTTACTTTGGTATAATCAGTAGCAATATTAGCATCTAACATGCGGGTTGGGTACTTCTGTTTTTTTTCATAATGCGAAGCAAAATACATAATCATATCCGAATTGTAGAGCCGTTCAGTTGCTTCACCGTGGAATAAATAGCCGTTGTACCATTCTTTTAAATCGGATAAAATAGTGGGCATATTCTCATTTGTTGCGCCAACTTTTTTGAGGATATGAATCACTTCCTCTCGGTTAAAACCCATTAAATCATGGAAGTCCAATTCGAGACTGATGCTTGAAGAAATATTGAATCCACTCGTCATAGCATCCACCGTTAAAGGAGAAACGCCCGTGGCAAAAAATCGGTTGACAATACCTTCATTTGCCGCATTTTTTATCATTTCATAAAACTTACGCACAAAGCCCGAACTGCCGATGATTGCTTTAAATCGCTCGGTGTCGAGACCTACTAATTCATTGGCAAATTGGTCGTATTCGTCAATCAGAATATAGATGGGGTGGGGAATGTTTTTATCCTTATATAAATCAAAAAACAATTGAATCATATTTGCGGGTGTATCCGTTGTTTCAATTTTCGTCCTTTCTTCTTCTGAAAAATAAGATGAATAGGCAGACATACAATTAAGAATACCCGACCTGACATTTGCTCGAAATCCATTAAAGGTTGAAAGGTCTGTGTCAACGTCAATACCCGCAAATTGTAGGCGTAAAACCATATAACTGTTCCGCAAAGGTGTTGGATTTTGACCAATTGCCAAATGACCGAACAGCGTTTCAAACTTATCTTTATGCTCTACACCATAGTAATATTGCAGAATTGACAGCCACAAGGACTTGCCAAAACGACGAGGACGGACAAAAATCAAGTTTCTATTACTTTGATCTTCCATTGTTCTAATGAAAGCGGTGCGGTCTATATAAAGATTCTCATCTGCAATAAGTGTTTTAAAATCCGCTTGTGCGTAACCAATGATGGACCTCATTTCTGTTTTATTAAAATGATATGAATGGGCGAAAATACACGATTTTGGAGAAATTGTACTTATAAATTAAGAATAAACAATAGTTATTGTTTGAAATCAGAGTTTGATTTTAAAATTGCGTGATTTCAATAACGTCCAATAGTACCATCATTCTTATAAAAAAACAATAGGCAGCAAACACGAATGTTTACTGCCTATTTTTAACATAATTTATCCAAAAATACTGAGGGGGTTAGTTCTTAACCACTTTAATAGACGAAATCACCTCACCATCTTTTTGCAAAGTCATCATATACAAACCTGCTGGATAGCTTTCTGCTTCAATATCAAACTCCTTGGTCAAGACATCAATTGTTTTAGTCAAAATCAATTTTCCTTGAACATTGTAAAGTCTGATTTCCGCTTTTCCGTTTTCCAAAACAGATTCCATTTTATCCAATGTTACGTGAAAATCGTGGCTGCTTGGGTTTGGTGAGGCTCTCAATTGTCCTACTTCACCCGTAGCACCTGTGTTGGTTAAGCTGCTTGTGCAACCTGTGCTTGACGTTGCGCCTTGTGCAATCGTGATTTTTTTACAAATCTTCTTGCTGCAATCACAAATTGTACCTTTGTAAAGCACTTGAACCGTCATACACACGTCATAAGTACCGCTTGTTGTGTAGTTATGGCTGATTGTTGGCGTGGTTGAAGTACCATAAGTACCATCACCGTAGCTCCAAACATACATCACAATTGGGTAGTTACTGGTTGTGCCTGTTGCGTTGAAATTGACGCTTAAACCATTTGCGTTGTGGGCAAAACAAGCGGCGATAACACAAGCTGTATCAATTGGGCATTTCAAAGTATCAAATTTTTCACAGGTAACACCATTTGTAAAGGAGATAATATATTTGATGATTACAGGATTAGCCGTTGGTGTTGGGCAAACTGTCATATCCAAAATATTACCGCCCGTATTGCAAAGTGCTGGTACAATGATGATATTCGTTGAAGTTGAGTTCACAATTGGCGTGTAACAAGCTGCGTCAACACCCCCAAAAGTGACATTACCCAAAGTACCATTGACCACCGATACTTGTACTACTTTGATTTTACAAGTTGTTTTGATATTGCTGCAACATTTGCCTGTTGCACTTGAACTGATTACTTGCGTTTCTTT
>JAYTMW010000657.1:0-7406 GCA_043728105.1 Saprospiraceae bacterium
TATAGCCTTGGTGACCACCATCTGTTTTTGACCACTCAAAGACGATACGAGCCACTTCTTCTCCCCATTTTTTTGAGCGGTCAAAGGTCGCTTCAGTCAAAACGTATTTATTACGCAGTGTTGAATAATTGTTTTCTTCCAATTTTTGGACTTGAATGAACAATGCAGTAGACATATTGGCGTAAAAACTTTTGGCAACAGCAGACATAGCAGCATTAGCGGCAATTGCCCAATTGTATTCTAAATTCAATTCGGGTTGCGCAATTTTGGGCATATTTTGCAACTGCCCTTGTAGTGACTGATATTGGCGCATGCCTGGCACAACCGTTTCATAAAGTGTTACGCCCGCATAGCCGAATGCACGGGAGGCAACAGGTGGTGTAAAACCAGCACAGTTTTTCGTTAAAAACCGAAACATATCGAACCATTCGTGGGCAACTTGGGCATCTTGAACCTCTGTGGGTAAGCTGATATAAAGAGGTTCGTCTTTGACGCAAGAGGTGACTGAAACCAAAATAAGGGTAAATACCAAAAGGGATGAAATGAGTTGTCGTTTTCTCATGTTTATTGAAATGATTTTTATGACAATATGACTTTTAATAAAAAGAGGGATGTCAAAATCCAATTTCAATAATTACGCCAAATTTTGTTTTTTATTAATTTATAGACGTTTAATTTCGGAGAATGCTTTCAGAAAATTATTTAAAATCTTCGATATTCAGCATTTCATTACAAAAATCGTAATCATGTTCGATATTTGAAGCAACAATAGTCAAGCGGTTGCCCCCCTCAGTAAAACGGCTGATAAGTTGACGATACCAAGCTACGCCTTGAGCGTCAAGGTTGGTCGTCGGTTCGTCGAGGAGTAAAATAGGTGAGTCGGAGCAAATTGCCAACGCTAATTTGAGTCGTTGTTTCATGCCCGATGAGAAGTAACGAATTTCTTTGTTTTTTGATTTTTCAAAACCTAAAATCTCAATTAAGTCATTGATTTTTAGCGAATTACTGAGGGGTTTAAATTTGATGTGAAACTGAATCATTTCAGTTAGGGTCAGTTCTTCGATGAGTTCAACATAAGGAGCGGCGTAGCTGATGTGTTTATAAATACTGTCTTCGTCTTGTTGTTTATCTGTTACATAGAATGAAATTTTTCCTTCCGATGGACTGAGATGCCCACTTAAAATTTTCATTAAGGTTGATTTGCCTGAACCATTTGAGCCTAATAACGCATAAATGTTACCACTGTCAAAAGTCTTAAAGATGTTTCTGAAAATCCATTCATAGCGAAAACGTTTTCCAACGCCTTCAAGCATGATTTGTGCTGTATGATTTATCGTTTTTGATTGTTCGGACACCCCCTCAGTATTTTTCAATAAAAAATTAGTTTTGCTTGCCATTTGAGGCTCTGAAACCTTTGATTAAACCCCGTGTGGCTTGGTTAACAAAATCAAGAATGGCTGTTTTTTCAGATGTATCAGGTACGCTTTCTTCAATAGAATTGACGGCTTGAGTCAAATTGTGCCCTCTAACAAACAAAATTCTATATACATCGCGGATATTATCAATTTGCTCTGGTGTATAGCCTCGCCGAACCAATCCTACTCGATTCACACCCGCATAGGACAAAGGGTTGCGCGCCGCCAAAACAAAAGGAGGAACATCACGCGGCACGAGCGAGCCACCACCAATAAACGCATCATTACCAATTTTGACAAACTGATGCACGGCAACCATACCGCCCAAACGCGCAAAATCGCCTATTTCGATATGCCCCGCTAAAGTGACATTATTAGCCAAAACAACATTATCGCCGATAACACAGTCATGTGCAACGTGAGCATAAGCCATAACAAGACAATTCTTGCCAATAACGGTTCGCCACGTTGCGGTTGTGCCAATATTGACGGTGCAATATTCTCGAAGTATGGTATTGTCTCCAATTTCAAGGAAAGTCCGTTCACCTTTATATTTCAGGTCTTGGGGTGTAGAGCCGACAATGGCTCCTTGAAAGATTTTACAATTACGCCCCATACGCACACCGTCCATGATACTGACATGCGGTGCAATCCATGTTCCGTCGCCGATTTCCACATCGGCGGCGATAGTCGTAAACGGTCCAATAGTTACGCCTTTGCCGATTTTAGCATCGGGATGTATGACAGTTAGTTGGTGGATATTCATCTTTTTTATTGATTATTGGTTATTGGTTATTGGTTATTGGTTTCAGAACCAATAACCAATAACCAATAACCAATAACTACTTTCAGTTTCTTTTTTGAATAAGAGCAGTCAATTCAGCTTCGGATACAACTTTGTTGCCGACATAACATCGTCCAATCATCTGAACAATACCTCGGCGTATGGGTTCTAAGAGTTCGAGTTTAAAGAGCAGGGCATCGCCTGGAAATACTTTATCACGGAACTTACATTTGTCAATTTTCAAGAAATAAGTATCCCATAGTTCATCGTCAGGCACGCCCGTCAAAGCGAGGATGCCGCCCGTTTGAGCCATGGCTTCCAATTGTAAAACACCTGGAAAAACAGGATTGTTGGGAAAATGTCCTTCAAAAAACCATTCATTCATCGTCACTTGCTTCATCGCGACGATACTTGTAGGGGTTATTTCTAAAACTTTATCTACCATAAGAAACGGATAACGATGTGGCAATTTTTGCATAATCTGCGTCGTATCCATCACTGGTTTTACTGAGGGGTCATATTTTGGAATCCCGCGCTGTTTTTTTTGCTCCGCATAATGGCGTTTTAAGACCTTAGCAAAAGCCACATTCGACGTATGTCCCGGTTTTTTAGCAATAATCTTACCTTTAATAAATTTGCCAACCAACGCCAAATCACCAATGACATCCAACAGTTTATGTCGTGCAGGTTCATTTTGAAAGCGTAGGGCTGTTGTATTCAATACGCCTTCATGCTCGATTTTGACCTGTGGTTTATTGAGTTTTTTAGCCAAATCTGCCAAATCTTCTTCCGACATCATACGGTCAACAATAACAATAGCATTGTCCAAATCGCCGCCTTTTATCAAACCTTGATCGAGCATAAATTCTAATTCATGCAAAAAGGCAAAGGTTCGAGCGGGTGCTATTTCCGTTTGATATTGAGGGGTCGAATCGAGGGACGCAAATTGCTGACCTAATACTGCTGAGTTGAAATCAATCATGGTCGTCAAACAGTATTCATCGGCAGGCATTGCCACATATTCGGCACCTGTTTTTTCGTCCTTAAAGGTAATCGTTTCTGTAATATCAAAATAATCACGGTCTGCATTTTGTTCCTCTATGCCGGCTTCTGCTATTTTTTGTACAAAAATCGAAGCAGAACCGTCTAAAATAGGCACTTCGCCGCCATCTATTTCAAGCAAAACATTGTCAATACCTAAGCCAATAAGTGCGGACAACACGTGTTCAACGGTACTAATTTGCGCATTACCCTCTTTTATAACCGTTCCACGATTTGTTGCGACGACTTTACTCGCATCAGCAACGATTATGGGTGCATCTGGTAAATCAATGCGTTGAAATTGATAGCCGTGATTTTCAGGTGCAGGGCGCAAAGTCAAAGTAACGACCTCGCCTGTGTGTAATCCCACACCTTTGACGGTTGCCGCCACTTTAATTGTGCATTGTTTCATCCTCATATTGGGTGATTTTTTCTCTTTGAATTTGTGATTTTCGGGGTCAAAGATAGATTTTTTTTGAAATTTTAACGGTTGTGACCTTTTATTAGTTTGCCCGATTTAGATAGTTTCCTTGATTTGTACTACTAACACAACTATTCGGTTGACCCCAATCCGTGAAAATAGTTATTCTTATTAAATTATGCCAGCCTTTTTCTAATTTCACGCTTTAAGAAAATTGAATAACAATCAACCTAAATCAACATTTTCATTATGTTTCAATCAGACCTTTTCAAAGGAAAAACAGTGCTTGTCACAGGCGGCGGCTCTGGTATTGGGCTTGAAATTGCCAAACAATTTCTCATACTTGGTGCAGAAGTTTACATTGCTGGGCGCAAAAAAGAGCGACTTGAGCAAGCCGTTATGACATTGCATCGCTACGGAACAGGTCTTAAAGCCTTCGCTTTAGACATTCGCGAGACAGAAAGTATTAAGCACCTTGCCGATATGATTGAGACGCAAAGCGGTAAATTGGATATTCTTATCAACAATGCTGGTGGACAATTTCCTTCGCCAGCCGAAGATATTTCTGAAAAAGGGTGGAATGCCGTCATCAATACCAACCTCAACGGCACTTGGTTTGTGACGCAGGAGATGGCAAAACGCTTTTTTTTCAAGCAAAAGGCGGGTAGTATTGTCAATATTGTTTTAAATAATTTCAAAGGTTTTCCTGGCATGAGTCACTCGGCAGCAGCAAGGGCGGGTGTTATGAATTTGTCAAAAACTCTGGCAATCGAATGGGTAAGTCGTGGCATTCGTATCAATTGTGTTGCGCCGGGCATCATCTTGTCGTCAGGGTTAGAAAATTATCCAAAGGAAATGGTCGCAGGTATCGAAGCTAAAATACCGATGAAGCGGCTTGGAACGGTCGAGGAAGTGGCTGAATTAACGCTTTTTCTAACAAATGCCGCTTATATCACAGGCGAAACGGTTTATATTGATGGCGGTAATCGGCTGTGGGGGGATATGTGGGAGATATGATTAATGCATACTTATTTATTTTGTAGGGCTTTAAGGAAAACTTTAATTTTAAAAAAACACTAAATAATTGTTATGTTTAAATTATTTAAGACTAATTTTGCAGCCTTATTTTTACAAACAATTTTTAACTAATTCTCAAAATTTCATTTACAATGAAAAATTACTTACACCGTCTTACACCGTCTTACTAGTAATTTTCTGTTTTCTACAATCAATTAATTTTTTAAAAGCTCAATCAAAATCTGAACTTTTTACAGTTGTTAAACGACCCGTTAATTTGACGGATGAACAGAATGAGATGTTAGCCAAAATTAAAAATTATCAACACCTCAAAAGCGTTACTTATGTCAAAATCGGAGATGTGCTTTCCATATTACATGAGAATCCAATAATTACTTTTCATCTCCCAAATGATACAACTGAAGTAAGTATTAAATTCAGACGATTAGAAAAAAAGAAACAATCGGATTTTATTGTTGCAGGAACGTCTGATTCTTATCTTGGAAATCTTCTACTTATCAAAGAAAAAGGGCTCATATTTGGAGAAATGAACTATGATTTGAGACATTATCAAATTTATGGAATAACAGAAGATTTGAGTGTCATTTTAGAGTTTTCCGAAAATAGACCGAGAGAAGGCTGTAACAAACAATCACATCTACAAGAGAACTCCACGGTCAATCCTTCTACTGCTGAAATGATATCATCTGCTCCGGAACAAATAATTCCATGTCAAGAAGGAGGGATTGATTTTTTAGGGCTTTATACTTCAAGAACGGAACAGTTAGATCTGAATATCAAACAAAGGATAACAACTCAGGTACAAATTTACAATACAGGTATAAGTAATAGTGGTATTCCTACAACTGCGTATCTAAATATTGTGGGTTTTTCCGTCTTCGATACCCCTCCAAATAGCAATCCAAATCCTTTTAGACATCTACGCGAGGATTTTACATATTTACACAATATACTCAATCCAATGGATATGAGCAGCCTAAGATATCAATACAAAGCTGATATTGTTGGTTTATTTACCCATACAGATTACCCGAGTTTATTAAGTGCCGCAGACGATATTGATGCTGAATTCCCAACTGCTTATGTTATTATTGAGAGGTTTGCTGATGGACTTGCGTTTGCACATGAAATTGGTCATCTTTTAGGAGGGCTACATCAAACAGAATTAGAACCCGGACCTGGTACAAACCATGGATTTCAATTTTCAGTTCCAAATGCACAAAGCTGGTGGCAAAGATTATGGGGTATAGATTCTGGCTTTACTCCATTTGGTACAATCATGTGTAATCCAAATGAAGTGGACGGCGTTGGGATAAGGTTTACTACGAATTTTTCAAATCCAGATGTTAAAAATAGTGGTGTTTCTACGGGTCGTTCGGATTGCTGTAATGTGGCTGCTAAAATAACCTCAAATCATCAAAAATTTTCTGATTTTTATCAGAAATATATTTTCCAAGCCTGGATTAGCGGTACAACTTATGTATCAGGCTTTGGCTTATTTTCTTGGGAACCTCAAATTTATTGCGGTCAGGGACCTTTTACAACAACTTGGGAAGTTAGAAATTACTTGGGTACCACAGTACAACAAACGGTTGCAGATGATGGGAAATTGAATTTGTATTTCTATTCTGTTGGTTCGTATAATTTTAGAGGTTACATGGATATTACCATGACTGTACGTGGTTCCGATGGTAAAGTAGCAATTTCAAACCTAAGTGTACTCGTAGATCTTCCTCCTGCATATACATACTACAAGTTCCAAAACCCCAAAGAAAACCCTACAGTAGCAACACCTACCAAGAATATTCTCTCTATTGAAACAGTCTCCCCAAATCCTGTAAACAACTTTGCTTTTATTGATTTTGATTTAAAGCAAAATACAAAAATAAAAATGTCATTGATTGATAGTTATGGAAAAGAAATTATGATTTTTATAGATGACGATGTTGAGAGTGGACATCATCGTCAAAAATTGGATTTGGTTAAACCTCCCTCTGGCATATACATATTAAGGACTGTAACAGAAACGTTAACAAAAAAAATCATTATATCACATTAAAAAGCAATAAACATGAAACAGAATATTTTTTTTATTTTGATACTCTTATTGGCTTTACAAATGGGTTGTAAAGGAAAGGAAATACCTACGCCAACAGCACCTGAACTTAAATTAGGCACTATTTCTAATTTAACTGTTAACGGTAACAGTCTTCCTCGTACTGGTATGGAACTTAAAGTTTGGGCACAATACTTTAAACAATGTAGCAAAGTCATTTATGATATTACTGTAAAACACGAAACTGTTAAATTTACAAATATCCAAGAATATTTTTTCTTCTCAAATTTACCGCCTGATAAGTTAGGCAAAATAAACCTTTCTCCTTTTTCTTCAATTAAAGATACATGTAATCTTTCTCCGAATGGGAGTTTCGATATGTATGCAGGAAATGACCGCTTTGTTGCCAGCTACGATTTATTAAAAACATCGGATAACTATATATTCATTGACAGTTTTGATAAAACAAAAAACGAAGTAACAGGAACAATGAATGTTACCTATATCGCAACTGGAACAAGCGAAACATCAAGAGCCATCTATCCCGATACGCTTAGGTTTGAAAATGCTAAGTTTACAGCTCCCTTGAATAATTAGCTATTTTCTTAACAAAAAACGCCTATTTGAGTGGTTACACTTAAATAGGCGTTT
>JAYTMW010000658.1:0-2418 GCA_043728105.1 Saprospiraceae bacterium
CCGCACACCTATCGCTTTACCCTTTTTTTCGTCATAAATGATGGATTCTACTACGGAATCGGTCTTAATTGTCAATTTTTTCGTCCGAGCCGCCCACGGTAGGGTAGAGGAATTGGAACTGAAATAAGCCCCAAACGGACACCCACGCTCACACAACGAGCGGGCTTGACATTGCCCACGCCCTTGCTCTAAATGGATTTTTTCGGGCTTTGTCAAATGCGCACAACGCCCAATAATCACGGGACGATTGTCGTAACTTGAATGAATGTTTTTCTGAATGTGTTTTTCCAAACCATTCAACTCCCACGGTGGCAAAAACTCGCCGTCGGGCAAATGTTCGATGTTGTCTTTATTGCCACTGATGCCCACAAAACGCTCAACGTGGCTGTACCACGGCGCAATATCTGAATAACGAATGGGCCAATCCACCGCAAAACCATCACGGGCGGGGGCTTCAAATTCGTAGTTGCTCCAACGCTGCGTTTGGCGGGCCCACAAGAGCGATTTGCCGCCCACTTGATAGCCCCGAATCCAGTCATAAGGTTTTTCTTGAATGTATGGATGCTCGTTGTCTTTCACAAAAAACTGTTGAGTCGCTTCCCCGAAGGCATAACAGCGAGATGCAATCGGATTTTCGGCTTTCATACTGAGGGGCCTCCTTCCGTGGTGTTCCAAATCCCACGGGTCGCTGGTGGCGGTGGGATAATCTTTGACGTGTTCGACCATTCTGCCCCGCTCGATGACGAGGGTTTTCAAACCTTTTTCACACAATTCCTTGGACGCCCAACCGCCGCTGATGCCCGAGCCAATCACGATGGCATCGAAAGTTCTTTTTTTTGAAGCATGAATATTTAAGTTCATAATTTGCTTTTATTTTACAGAGTGGAAAAGTAGGAAATTTTTAAGTTATTATTCAAAATGATTTGATAAATTATTGTTCATTTCAGTTTGCTATAAATTAAATGAATAAACACAACACAGGCAATTTCGTCTAAACGGCAATCGCTCGTCCGAACTAAACCAAATTTTCTACGTATTTTAATAAGCCATCTCAAACACCTCGATTGTTTAGATGGCTTATTTGTTTTTAAGTGTATTTTTGTGTTTAATTCTCAAACTGACTCAGTTTTTAACATTTTTCATTGCGTATTGCCGCTTTTATGAATAAAAAAATAGCCATTTTTTGCCCTCGTGTAGGCGTTATTAGTGAAACTTTCATTAAAAGACACACAGAATTGTTGTCTGGTCGGATGGTTGTGGTTGCTGACTCTGCCGTTGAGGGTGGTTGGTCGCCTGATTGCCCTATCCTTTTTTTGAGCAATGACAATACATCTTTGATTGTCAAATTCATTGTAAAAAAGTTCAAATTACCTTTCAATTACGATGATTGGCGTATCAAACGTTTTCTTAGAAAAAACAATGTTGGTTACGCTCTTGGAGAATATTTGGAGTATGCTTGTAAGTGGGTAAGCGTTTTGAATAAAATGAAAATACCTTACTACGTTCATTCTTACGGCTATGATATTTCAGAGAATCTACGCAATGAAAAATGGATAAGAGCTTATAAAATCTTGAATAATACTGAGGGGGTCATCAATGAAGGCACTTTTGTTGAACCACGATTGATTAAATTGGGTATTGAAAAAAGCAAAATTCACTTCATTACCACTTGCCCCGAAGTACCTCCTACATTTCAGTCAAGACCAAATAACGCCATAGTGAGGTTGATTGCGTCTGGTCGTATGGTCGGAAAAAAATCGCCCATTTTGACGTTGGCTTCCTACATGAAAGCCCTTGAAACTGTACCCAATATGCACTTAGATTATATCGGTGGCGGTGAAATGTTGGGTGCAGCCATAGATTTTGTAAGGGCTTTTAACCTTCAAGAAAAAGTGACTTTTCATGGTGCACAACCCAATAATGTCGTTGTTGATTTTATGAACAAAGCGGATATTTTTATTTGCCACAATGTCGTTGATGTTGTTTCGGGCGATGAAGAAGGCCTGCCCGTTACTTTTTTAGAAGCAATGGGCGCAGGTGTTCCAGTCATTTCTACCTATCATGCGGGTATTCCTGACTGCATAACGGATGGTGAAAATGGTCTTTTGGTGCAAGAAGGAGACGTAAAAGGCATGGCTGAAAACATCGTGAAATTAGCAAGTGACTATCATTTTAGACAAAATATGGCAAAAAAAGCGTGGGAACGCACCTTAAATGAGTTTAGTTGGGTAGTTGAAAGACAGAAATTGCTCGAATTGATGAAAGTTGAAATTTAAAACTCAAATACTGAGGGGGTATCCTCAACCATCTTAATTCAGAATAAGTGTCAAGACAAAATTATTTGATACTAAACACATAGGCATATAGAACACATAGATTGATGTATAATTATTTGATTTTCAATGAGTTATAAAAATT
>JAYTMW010000659.1:0-3464 GCA_043728105.1 Saprospiraceae bacterium
GACGATAATGTGATTGGTCAAGACATCAAAGATTTTAATGCCGTGGCAGCGCAATTCTATTCCAATGCTTTGGATACAAAAACGACGGGCTTGGATGTAGCCGCCACTTATAAAACAGAGATTAAAGACGGCAAATTGAGTCTAACACTTGGTGGTAATTTCAATACGATGGAATCAGTTGACATCCGCACGCCCAATAAATTGAAAGGTAAAGAAGCTCAATATTTAAGCCCTCGAGAGTTGCAAATGATTTTAGCTTCTGCACCAAACAGTAAATTCCATTTTATGGTTGATTATAAAATCGGTAAATTTGGCGTGACACTTAGAAATAGCTATTTTTCAAGCCTTACCTTATTAAATTTGGAATCTAACCCAGGCAACAATGAAGAGGCCGATGCACTCAAAGCGTCAGGAAAAGAAGCTGAATGGCGTGAACTTGTTTCCGAAAAATTCGCCCCACGACTTGTTACCGACCTTGTTTTTAACTACGAGATAAGTAAAAAAGTGTCCGTATCTTTTGGTGGAAATAATATTTTTGATGTCTATCCAACCATTCAAAGTTCAGGCAACACAGACAGTGGCACGATGTGGGACGGTGTTCAAATGGGTAGTTCGGGTGCTTATTTCTTTGCAAAAGTGATTTGTAAGTTTTAATTTAAAAAAATCAAAACTAAAAAAGCGCAAGTTTGGCTTCGACCATTCTTGCGCTTTTTCTTTTATAAATCCTTGAAAATCAATATTTTACGTCAAAATACTGAGGGGCCTCTCTGTAGCGGCGGATTCATCCGCTGGGTGATTCTATCTTTTCACACCTCAAAAATGAGTAGTTGTCTGAAAACTTATTTATTTTGCAAAAAATACGGTCAGAACTCAATGAATTGGTTCTCAATGATTGAAATTTTGATTTCTTAATTTTTAATTTCTTAATTGAAAAATCTTACATCCAATGCGCATCACTGCCCAAATATTATCCGTCCTTTTTCATCCATTGCTCATGCTGACGTACATGTTGCTGTTGCTCCTTTTGGTCAATCCTTACCTTTTTGGGGTCAACAATTTGGGCGATATGAAAAGCATGAAATTGGTCATTGGCGTTTTTGCAACCTCTTTTTTACTCCCGGGATTCGCCATTTTTTTGATGTGGCGACTACAACTCATCAGTAGTCTCGAAATGCGAGACAAGCAAGACCGCATCATTCCGTTCATCGCTGCGGGCATTTTTTATCTCTGGATTTTCCGTTCAGTCATAGAAGATGCAAACATGCCAACTGCTTTCATTATTTCCGTTCTCGGCACAACTATGGGTCTTTTTATTTGTTTTTTAATCAATTTAAAATTCAAGATAAGCCTTCACGCCGTGGGTATGGGTGGCTTAGTGGGTATGGTTTTAATTATGATGTGGCTTTATAGCTACGGTTCTTTTGGTTTGAAACTGCCTTTTTTAGGCCCCGCCGAAATCAGCATGACGCTGCTTTTAATGGTCAGTATTGTTATTGCGGGCGTTATCGGAACAGTTCGTTTGTTTTTGAAAGCCCACACGCCCGTTGAGGTTTATGCGGGGTTTGCGGTAGGCGTTTTATGTCAATTTATAGCTCTTAAAATCTTGGTTTAATGCTCAATAATTTCTTAGATAATCTTTTTAATGGTGGTAAAAATGCACCTAAAAAACCTCAAAAACCAAAAAATACTGAGGGGGTATCAAAAGGCGTTCAACCAAAATTAGAGAAAGCAACTTGGCTCATAAACGGTCAAGAAATGCCCATCGAAATCCACCGTGAACGGCGCACGAGTTGGCGTTATAGCTTCGGAAAAGGACGCTTAATTGTGCGTTTACCAAAGGTGAGTTTAGATTATGAAAACCAAATTCTAACCGCTTTGAAAAAATCTTTAGAAGAAAGAGTAGAAAAAAAACCAGCCTTAGGCACACACTATGATGTTACAAATTACAAGAATAATGATGTATTAACCATTGGAAATCAAGACTATAGCCTACACATTGAAGATGAAGACCGTAAATCACACACGGCGAAACTAAAGCCCAATAGAGTCATAGAAATCAAATTAGCGGTCGCTGATACTGAGGGGGGTAAACAAAAAGCCATTTCTACGTTGCTGAGTCGAGTCATTTCGAGTCATCAATCGCAGGAGTTCAATCGGCGTGTTTTGGAGTTCAATCATCTTTATTTTAGAAAAGATATTAAGAGTATTAGCTTCAAATACAACCATACGAATTGGGGTAGTTGTTCCTCGTCGGGCAATCTCAATTTTTCAAGTCGCTTGCTTTTTGCGCCCGTGGATGTGCAGAACTACGTCATCATACACGAGCTTGCGCACCTCGTGGAACTTAATCATTCTGACCGTTTTTGGAAACTCGTCTCCGATGCTATGCCTGATTACAAAGAGAAGGAAAAATGGTTGAAAAAGAATGGTTCGTTGTGTCGTTTTTGAGCCACGAATTTTGCGAATTTACGAATTTACGAATTTTAGGCTATTCATTATTTATAATTCATCGTTCATTTCTATTTCTTCTGAAATTTCGTCAACAATTGGTTCCGCAATTGGCTCATTAACAGTTTCAACAACTTCATCCAAGCTCGACGCTTCACCAATTTGATTCTCCACTTCTTTAAAATCTTTCAATTTAGGCAAATCTTGAATGGATTTTATGCCAAAATAATCCATAAATTTCTCGGACGTACCATACACAAGCGGGCGACCAGGCGCATCACTCCGCCCTTGAATTTCGACCAACTCCTTTTCCAAAAGTTTATGAATGGCATAATCGCAACTCACGCCACGAATCTGTTCCATTTCTGTTTTAGAAATCGGTTGCTTATACGCCACAATCGAAAGCGTTTCCAAAGCCGCTTGCGAAAGCCGTTTTTTAATGGTTTGCTTCAAGTAAGTACCCACCGAATTGTGAAAAGACGGTTTCGTCAAAAACTGAAAACCCTTTGCAATTTCAATCACCTCAAAGGCAAATTGAGGGTCGCTAAACTTTTCTTTTACCGCATCCACGCCTTTCAACAAATCTTCCTCTTGAAACTCGGTTTCAAAAGTAACATCTAAAACAGCCTTCATTTCCTCAATCGTGATAGGGTGTTCGGTGGCAAAAATCAAAGCCTCTATGTGTTGATTCAAAAATTCCATGCCGCAAAGTTACGTTTTGTCCATACTTTGACTTAGAAAAGCATAAAAATTATTTCAAAAAAAAGAACTTTGCGAGCGTTGATGAACGATAAATGATAGATTATAAATGATGAATTATGTAAGTAATTGACAATCAATTATTTACATAAAAATAACTATTTAACTGCATAGGATTTTACACACCGATTAAAGGATTTATTAGATTTAAAGATTTTATTTTGATTAAAAAGGATTAAAAAGGATTAAAAAGGATTAAAAAGGATTAAAAAGGATTAAAAAGGATTAAAAAGGATTAAAAAGGATTAAAAAGGATT
>JAYTMW010000660.1:0-4252 GCA_043728105.1 Saprospiraceae bacterium
TTAAGTGATAATTTAGTAATTCGTAATTATAAATTTTTATGGCAAAAGAAATAACATCTCGTTCCGAGGATTATTCACAATGGTATTTAGACATTGTAAAAAAGGCGAATTTGGCGGACAACTCGCCTGTGCGGGGTTGCATGGTCATCAAGCCTTATGGTTGGGCTTTGTGGGAAAACATGCGTGATGTGTTGGATCGCAAGTTTAAAGATACGGGTCACGCCAATGCGTCGTTTCCGTTGTTGATTCCGAAAAGTTTTTTTAGCAAAGAAGCGCAGCACGTTGAAGGTTTTGCGCAAGAATGTGCCGTGGTGACGCATTATCGCTTGAAAACGATTGGTGACACACCCGAAACCCGTCAAGTAATTGTTGACCCCGATGCAAAATTGGAGGAAGAACTCATCATTCGTCCAACTTCTGAAACCATCATTTGGGATACGTATCGGGATTGGGTAAAGTCGTATCGGGATTTGCCACTTTTGATAAATCAGTGGTGTAATGTGATGCGTTGGGAAATGCGGACTCGCCCGTTTTTGCGGACTTCTGAATTTTTTTGGCAAGAAGGTCATACCGCCCACGCCACAAGCGCAGAAGCGATGGATGAAACGTTACTTATCCTCAACGAATATGCTGATTTTGCGGAGAATTGGATGGCAATGCCCGTCATTAAAGGTATAAAAACCGCCAATGAGCGTTTTGCAGGAGCTGTTGAAACTTTTTGTATTGAGGCTTTGATGCAAGATGGAAAGGCGTTGCAAGCGGGTACTTCCCACTTTTTGGGTCAAAACTTTCCGAAGGCTTTTGAAGTTAAATTTTTGAATAAAGAAAATAAAGAGGAGTACGTGTGGGCAACATCATGGGGCGTTTCTACCCGCTTGATTGGCGGCTTAATTATGGCTCATTCGGACGATGAAGGCTTGGTTGTGCCACCAAAATTGGCTCCGATTCAAGTTGTAATCGTGCCTATTCCAAAGGCTTTACCAGAGATTGACGAAGCGGCGCATAAAATTATCAAGGAACTTAAAGCCGCAGGTATTCGGGTGAAATACGACACCGACGAAACGAAACGCCCTGGATTTAAGTTTGCGGAATACGAAATGATTGGTATTCCTGTGCGTTTGGTGATTGGCGCAAGAGATTTGGCGGTAGGGAAAGTAGAAGTTGCTCGCCGTGATACGAAGGAAAAATTGACTGTGGACATAGAAGGTGTTGTGGATTACATCAAAAATTTATTGGACGATATTCAAGATAATCTTTTCAATCGTGCAAAGGCTTTCCGTGACGAGCGCATTACCCGTGTTGATACAATTGAAGATTTTGAAAAAGTTTTGGAAGAAAAAGGCGGCTTCATTTCAGCGCATTGGGATGGCACAACGGAAACGGAAAAAGCCATGAAAGAGCGCACAAAAGCGACTATTCGTTGTATTCCTTTGGATAATCCGCAAGAAGACGGTGTTTGCATTTTGACAGGCAAACCTTCTACGCAACGTGTTTTGTTTGCAAGAGCATATTAAGCAGGTTTCAGAGTTGTCAACTTTTCAAAAGTTGACAACTCTTAAAATAGCCAAAAAATGTATAAATTTCTATTAAAACCACTTTTCTTTCAAATGCAACCCGAAAAAGCGCATCACCTCACGATGTCGCTTTTTCGTTTGGGGTTAGCCATGCCGTTTGGTAAAAGCATTTTTAAGAAATTATATGCCGTTCAAGACAAACGTTTGGAGCGCACTGTTATGGGTTTGACCTTTCCGAATCCCGTCGGACTTGCCGCAGGGTTTGACAAAGACGGACGTTACATTGAAGACATGCAGTATCTTGGTTTTGGTTTCGTCGAACTCGGAACGGTTACGCCACGAGGGCAGGAGGGCAATCCGAAGCCACGTTTGTTTCGTTTGCCTGAGCATGAAGCCTTGATAAATCGGATGGGTTTCAATAATTTGGGTGTGGATAACCTTGTGGAAAACATAAAAAGGTGTGGAAAACTCAATATCGTGGTTGGTGGAAACATTGGCAAAAATAAAACAACACCCAATGAAAATGCGCACCTCGATTACGAATATTGCTTTGAAGCCCTTTTTGACCACGTTGATTATTTTGTCGTAAATGTGTCTTCTCCCAACACCCCCGATTTGCGGGCGTTACAAGACAAAGAGCCTCTAAATCAGCTACTTAAACATATACAAAATCTTAATTTAAAAAAGAAAAACCCTAAACCATTGCTCTTAAAAATAGCCCCCGATTTGAACGAAAGTCAATTGGATGACATCTTAGAAATTGTGGAAGGCAACAACCTCACGGGCATTGTGGCAACCAACACAACCATTTCAAGAGAAGCTGTAAAAAGCGACCCCCTCAGTATTGAAGCGGGTGGATTGAGTGGAAAGCCTCTGAAAGAACAATCCACAAAAGTGATTCGCTATTTGAGACAAAAAGGTAAAAAGGGTTTGGTGATTATAGGTGTGGGCGGTATTCAAACGGCAGCCGATGCCATTGAAAAAATGGAAGCTGGGGCAGATTTAGTACAGGCTTACACAGGTTTGGTTTATGAAGGCCCAGCTATGGTGAAAAAGATTTGTGAAGGCTTGTTAGGAAATGATGAATTATAAAAAATGAATTTGCAAAGCATTGATTATCAATGTTTTATAAAATTAAATTTTATTTATTCCTCATTCATTAGAGAAAATATTTTAATAAAGTCCACCATTAGAATGCTTTATTGGTTATGGTGCTAAAGCTCCATCAAGCTGAAAGCATGACAAATTGACATCGAACCAGAGGTGCTGAATATTGGTAATTCCCTCTATTTATCCCTTTCTTTTATTTAGCCCCAGCGGGGCGTGATATTGGTAATTAGGGTCAAAATAAAAATATTGCGCCTCGCTGGGGCTAAAAATATGATGCCTTTGGCTTCATCAAGCGGAACGCATGACTGAGGGGGTACTTTGGATGTTACCAATATTGCGCCCCGCTGGGGCTTCCAAAATCGGAGTTTATTAAAATCATTTTACTTAGGCTAAACGAAATTATTTAAAATAGTTTCTTAAAAAGCAAAATGCCAAAAGGATTCAATCCTTTTGGCATTTATAATTAATGGAAAATCAATACTTCGCGAGCATTACCCCCTCAGTATTTTCAGTATTTTGAGGTCATTCTTCCTCTTCTTCCGTGATAATACCCAAGACAACTAAGGCTTTTTCAGAAGCCATTTGTTCAGCCGATTTTTTATTGAAATCATCAGCTGTAGCAATCTTGTTACCATCTAAAAGCACTGCCACTTTAAAGCGGTCACGCTTCTCAAACTTGTATTTAGCAATGACTTTGTAGGTAACAGTCTTACCATTTTTTTGACTCCATTCCAATAATTGGCTCTTGTAATTGTCGTCATAAGTCTCCAATTCGTGAATATCGAGGTATTTACGCAGGAGTTTTTTGACCACGTAGCGACGAGTTTGGTCGTAGCCGCTTTCCAAATACACCGCCCCAACCAAGGCTTCCACGGCATTGCCGAGCATCGAGCGACTTAGGCGAGTGCTGTTGTATTCTTGCAAAATAACATCCAAACCCATTTTGTCTCCGATTTTGTTCAGAGAATTCCGCTTGACGATTTTTGAACGCATTTTCGTTAAAAAACCCTCATCGAAGTTTGGATATTTATTGAAAAGATACTCCGCTACGATGGTACCCAGAACAGCATCGCCGAGGTATTCCAAACGCTCATTGTTGGGTGTTGTACCTCCATTTGGCTTGTCCGACGTATTGGATTTGTGGAAAAAAGCCAACTTGTAGAGGGCTAAATCCGACGGGATAAAGCCTAAAATATTCTTTAATCGCCGAGCCAACAGCTTGTCTTTGGAGAAGTTGTAATTGTAAATTTTTCTAATAATTCCCAAAACTTTGTTGTTTGTTTCGGAAGAGACTGTTTCATTGGATAATTAAGCAAGAAGCTCTTGATTTTTTATAAAAAGCTGGTTATCAATTTTTTATAAAAAAATAATTCAATAACTAAATAATTAAAAACCCAAAAACAATTTTTTCCATTGTTATTGGTATGAGGATTATTGAATGATAAAAAACTAAAATTAAAGGACGTTGAAAACAAATTTAAGACTTAAGAAAATAATCAACCGCTCAAATAATTTAATCATTCAAATAATCCAATGTGTAAATATCACTTTTGTGATGCGTTTAATTTTGTCTGAGTCGTGAGTATTGCGTATTGCGTCGTGAGTATTGCGTCGTGCGTGTTGCGTCT
>JAYTMW010000661.1:0-1618 GCA_043728105.1 Saprospiraceae bacterium
CAGGCTGGCGGATGTTTTCCACACTTTTTAGGGCAAATTATACTTTAAAAGAAAAATATTTACTCACGGCTACCTTTCGTCGAGATGGTTCTTCACGGTTTGGCCCGAACAATCGTTACGGTAATTTTCCTTCTTTTGCCGTGGGTTGGCGTTTGAAAGAAGAGTCTTTTTTGAAAGAAATAGACCTTATTTCTAATTTAAAAATAAGAGGTAGTTGGGGTATCGTCGGTAACGATAAAATCTCGGCGGGTGATGTGATTAACCCTGCCGTTACAACTCGATTGGATGCCGTTTTTGGTCAAACAGAAAAGATATATCCCGGGGCGACATTAACCCGTTTATCGAATCGTGATATACGTTGGGAAGAAACCACTCAAACGGATTTTGGTTTAGAAATAGGCTTATTAAATAACCGATTTACAGCTGAAATTGATTGGTATCGGCGTGTGACAAATGATATTTTGACCGTTTTGCCCATTCCTGCATACATAGGAACGCCCGACCCACCGATCGTCAATGCGGCGCAAGTGTTGAATACAGGGTTTGATTTGAACCTTAATTGGCGGGATAAAGTGGGTAAAAGTTTTGGTTACAGCATTGGTTTAATTGGTTCATCGGTTCACAATGAAGTCTTATTTTTGGGCGACGGCAAATCAGAAATCTTTGGCGGCTCAGTAGGAGAGGGGGGCAAGTTGGGAACACGCACCGTTGTTGGGCAACAAATTGGGGCTTTTTATGGCTACAAAGTGGCAGGTATTTATCAAAATGCCGAACAACTTGACAAGCTACCAAAACGAGCCAATGAAGTGCCAAACAAAGATGTTTTTGCGGGCGATTTGGCTTATGCTGACACCGATGGCGATGGCATAATCACCACCAAAGACCGTACTTTTATTGGCAACCCAATTCCGAGTTTTATATACAGTGCCAACATTCGTTTGGATTTTAAAGGTATTGATTTTTCGATGCAAATAAATGGTGTAAGTGGTAATGAAATCATCAATTCAAAGCGGTTGGCTCGTTTTAGCACGGGTAATTTTGAAAAAAAATTCCTCAATCGTTGGACTGCCGAAGGCACAAGCAACTTTGAACCACGGGTTACGATTGGCGGGCGTAATTATGAGGTATCTGAACGTTTTCTAGAAGATGGTTCTTTTACGTCCATTCGCAACGTTCAGTTGGGTTACACCTTACCCCTCAGTATTTCGCAGAAAATTAAGGTTCAAAATTTAAGAATTTATGTGAGTGCCACCAATCTGAAAATGTGGACAAATTATTCGGGATATACGCCCGAAATCGTCAACGGTGATTTGGATGTTTTTGCCGTGGGGATTGATAGGGGGACATATCCCGTGGCAAAAACGGTTAATGTTGGGATTAATGCCACGTTTTAAGATAAAGAATAAGTAGATTTTTTTTTAACACATAGGCACATAGTACACATAGAGTTGTATAAAGTGTTGATTATGAATGATTTATACATAATACTATGTGTTCTATGTGCCTGTGTGTTGAAAAAAAAACCTACTTATTTTACTCGTTACTAACAGTTAAAAGATGATTGAATTGTTGAATGTTTTTTACCCCCCTCAGTATTTTAACAATTTTCCTAAAAATA